>JAUXGS010000127.1 GCA_030621945.1 Methanosarcinales archaeon
AACTTCTCAGGAGAAGCTGAACTTCATATACAAGATGCAAAGCGATATAGAAGACCAGATAAGGACTGCGATAGACGTAATAAAAAGCGGGGGCACGGTAGTGTATCCTACGGAAACGGTGTATGGATTGGGTGCTGATGCGTTCTCGGAAGAAGCAGTAC
This sequence comes from Methanosarcinales archaeon, assembly GCA_030621945.1. GTDB lineage: Archaea > Halobacteriota > Syntropharchaeia > Alkanophagales > Methanospirareceae > JACGMN01. The sequence goes on from JAUXGS010000127.1 coordinate 162, forward strand.
GAAAAGTATACGGGATAAAACAGAGAGATTTATCACTCCCCCTTTCTATCGCTGTATCATCATTCGAGATGTTGCAGACCGTTGCATATGTAGATTCAGACTTGTTAGCTATTCTGACCGAGCTGCTACCCGGGCCGGTCACGGTACTATTGAAAAAAAGAGATATTGTGCCGGATCTCTTAACTGCGGCATCTGATCTCGTTGGCGTTCGATTCCCGGATAACAAAATAGCAGTGAGCATAATAGAAGAAACGGGACCGATAACCTCGACAAGCGCGAATATATCCGGACAGAATCCACCGGCTCGTGTAGAAGAAGTAGAAATAGATGCAGATTTTATTATTAATGGAGGGAGATGTAAGTATAGTATGCCGTCCACAGTGGTGGCTATAACAAGAGTGACGGCGAACGAAAAAGAGGCAGATACAAAAGTAAAAATTAGGATAGAAATAAAAAGAAAGGGAGCATGTTATGACAGAGTATTGCACGTCCTGCGGAGTAAAGCTGTTGGAGAAGGGATTCACCGTTTTTCCGTGCCCGAGCTGCGGAGAGAGCGAGATAGGTAGATGCGTGAAATGCAGAAAGCAAAGTAATTTATACAAGTGTGATGAATGTGGGTTTGTGGGTCCGTAAAAAATGAGATGGCAAGGTAAATCAAGGCGAAAGTACACCGGGGGGAGGCTTCACCTTAACCGGAGGAAGATGGAACATGAGGCAGGTAGACCTGCAGCAGACACTACTGTCGGAGAGACACGAAGACGGAAAATCAGAACGCGAGGTAGCAACGTGAAAATGCGGTTGCTCAGGTGCGAATTTGCAAATGTTGCAGACCCAAGGAGTGGAACCACAAAGACAGTTAAAATAATAACTGTGAAAGAAAATCCTGCAAATCCGTTCTACGCACGGCGGAATATCACCACAAAAGGCGCAGTAATAGAGACTGAGATTGGCGATGCGGTGGTAACGAGCAGACCGGGTCAAGTGGGAATTGTGAATGCAGTGTTAAAATCTTCTTGAAGAAGAAGGCAAAATAAAGTAAAGAGTTCAGAGGTTGAATGATGGAGCCGTTTGATAAAGCGTTCTATTACTTTAAAACGGTAACAATATATCATGTTCATAAAATAGACAAAAAGACCCATACTGTGCGACTAACCAGTGGTGACAGGGGTCATGTAGCTAAAGCTGAAGATAGCCATATAGTTATTGAACGAAAGTGGTATCCAACGTAAGATGTATAAGGTATTAGGCACAATTTCGGGCGATGTTGGGCTGCACGAGTTCGATTTTATCGCCGAGGGAACGGTAAGAAGAAATGAGTATGTAAAAGTATGGAACGAATTAGATGGCTGGATACTGGGAAGAGTTACATCTATAGTTGATGTAGAGAAAAAAACGGCTACCGTGGAGATTATCGGGTATAAAGACGAACGTGGATTTTTAATGCAGCCAAAAAGCACACTCTCCCGCGATGAGAAGGTGTTCAAAGCAGATCAGACCTTCATCATGGACACTTTGGGGCTCAAAACCGGGGGAGTTCACTTAGGTCTGCTGGACGGACGCAACATTCCGGTGCATCTGAGGAAAGAGGAACTTATCCAGAAACATTGCAGCATATTAGCGAAGACGGGCAGTGGAAAATCATACACTGCTGGCGTGCTCATAGAGGAGTTGCTTGAGAAGAACGTTCCGTTACTTATAATTGACCCTCACGGCGAGTATCTTTCACTGAGATACGAGAACAAGAGTGAGGAAGAGCGGAAACAGATGGATAAATTCGGGATTGCTCCCAAAGGGTATGCCTCCAAAGTTGTTGTTTATACGCCGTCAAATTTTTCGATAAACCCAGATGCTGATAAGTTGTTCCGCATAGATGGGATAAATTTGAGTGTAAACGAATTATATGACTTTTTTACCCTGTCTGATGCGCAATTAGGCGTTTTATACCAGTGTATAAACGAGATAAAAGCGCAAAAGGAGTTCTATACAATTGACGACATCATTAAAGGGATTGCAGAGAGCAAAAGCACCGCGAAATGGAGAATGATCCATTTTCTGGAACGAATCCGGGAGACGGGCATATTATCCGACAGCCCGACACGTATAGAAGAACTCGTCAAAGTAGGAAAGGCATCTATAATAGATATGAAAGGCGCTGATCCGAAATTGCAGCAATTGATTGTTTATCGAGTCTGCAAAGAGGTATTTGAAGGCAGGAAGATGGGTAAGATTCCGCCTTTTGTGCTCGTTATCGAAGAGGCGCACAACTTCTGCCCTGAACGTGGGTTTGGGCAGGCGGTCAGCTCAAATATTTTGAGAACCATAGCTTCGGAAGGCAGGAAGTTCGGGCTGGGGCTGCTGGTCATCTCGCAGAGACCTGCACGTGTGGATAAAAACGTTATCTCGCAGTGTAATACGCAGATAATTCTGAAGGTGACGAATCCAAATGACATTAAGGCGTTGAGCAGAGGTCTGGAGTTCATGAGCAGTGAGATGGAAGAGGAGATAAAAAGAATACCACAGGGCGTTGCTTTACTATCAAGCCCGAGCATAGAGATGCCTATAATGGTTGATGTGCGAGTGCGGAAGAGTGAACACGGCGGTAGAGCTGCGGAAACAGAGGGAGTAGAGAAAAAAGAGGCGGTACCGAAGACTGCCGAATGGACTGCAGAGGAGAAAGAGGAAAGGAGGAGCATGCTCTCGCGGTTGCTGGGTGAATGAATTTGTCATTAGTTTGACATTAGCGGGTAATATATTAAGAACAGAGCTAAAATAGAGAATATGAAATTACCAATCGAGAACAGAAGATACGCAACTGAAATAACCGCAGATGATGACGGAGAACACGTAAGTATCGCGGGCTGGGTACATGAGAAGCGAGATCTCGGCGGTGTCTTTTTCCTTATTGTACGAGATCGTGAAGGCTTTGCTCAGGTCACGCTGCACAAGAAGACAATAGGGAAAGAGCTATTTGAACGTGCGAAGAAAGTCCCCCGTGAATCAGTAGTGGCGATAGAAGGGGTAGTAAAGAGCGAGCAGAAAGCGCCGAATGGTTATGAACTCATACCCGAGAGTATAGAGATTCTCAGTGAGGCATCGCACGTTTTACCCCTGGATATCACGGGAAAAGTTGGTGCCGAGTTGGACACGCGGTTAGATGCGAGATTTATGGACGTGAGAACCGAGAGAACAAAGCATATCTTTATTATTCGCAGTCAGGTCCTTAAAGCGATCAGGGATTTTCTCGACGAGCGAGGCTTCATCGAAATAAATACGCCAAAGATAGTGAGTGCCGCGACGGAAGGTGGTACTGCACTCTTTCCGATTACTTATTTTGAACGGGAAGCGTTCTTAAATCAGAGTCCCCAACTTTACAAGCAGATGCTCATTGCTTCTGGTTTTGACTCGGTATTCGAAATAGCGCCAATATTCAGGGCTGAGGAGCATGACACCACAAAGCATCTTAACGAAGCGTCGTCGGTGGATGTAGAAGTTGCATTTGTCTCGGATAAGGCAGTAATGAAGCTCTTAGAGGAGCTTATTGCGTCTGTATATTCAAAGGTTGCGTTATATCCTGGCTTATCTAAGCTGAATTTACAATTGGAAGTTCCAAAAGTACCGTTTAGACGTATAACCTATGACGAAGCAATAGAGCTCATTTTAGAGGCTGGAGAACAGATAGAATGGGGTGAAGACCTCAGCACTTCCGCGGAACATATCCTTGGTAAGACGATAGGCGAGCTTTATTTCATCACTGATTGGCCACGTGCGATAAAACCGTTTTACGCCCAACCGACCGAAGGTAAGGATACGTGCGATGCGTTTGACCTGATGCACCCGCGATTAGAGCTCGCTTCTGG
>JAUXGS010000142.1 GCA_030621945.1 Methanosarcinales archaeon
CATATTTGGCGCGGTTAAGGACATGGCGGTGATTCATCAAAGTGGCGGTGGGACGGGATTCTCATTCTCACGACTGAGACCAAAAGGCGATGTAGTGAGATCAACGGGAGGAATCGCCTCAGGTCCTGTCTCCTTCATGCGTGTGTTCGACGTAGCCACTGGTGTGATCAAGCAAGGCGGGAAGAGACGCGGCGCGAACATGGGCATCTTGAACGTTGACCATCCGGACATCCTGGATTTTATAAGAGCGAAAGAAGGGGGTGAATTTGCCAATTTCAATACTTCCGTAGCGGTTACCGATGCATTCATGCATGCTTTGGAAAGCGATGAAGAGTATGGACTCATAAATCCGCGAACGAAAGAAGAGGTGCGGAGGATAAAAGCGCGTGACGTTTTTAACGAGATTGTAACATACGCATGGAAGACCGGAGATCCAGGAATTATTTTTGCCGATGAGATCAATAGGCGTAATCCCCTTCCTGCGATTGGAACGATTGAGGCGACGAATCCTTGCGGTGAACAGCCGCTTTTACCGTACGAATCATGCAATTTAGGCTCGATAAACGTTTCACGATTTGTTAAATCAGGTGAAGTAGACTGGGAGAGGCTTAAAGAGAGAGTTTGGAGTTGCGTTAGGTTCTTAGACGACGTTATAGATGTTAACAGATACCCGCTGCTGGAGATAGAAGAAATGACGAGGGCGAACAGGAAGATAGGGCTTGGCATAATGGGATTCGCAGAACTGTTAATCAAGCTCAGGATAGCGTATGATTCAAAGGATGCACTTTCGATTGGTGAGAAGCTGATGCAAGTTGTTACAAATGAGGCGCGACAGTGCTCGCAAGCGATAGGGCTTGAAAAAGGATCTTTTCCTAACTTCGACTCGAGTGTTTGGTCTAAATACGAGGCGATGCGGAATGCTACGGGAACCACCATCGCGCCAACGGGAACAATAAGCATAATTGCAGGGTGTTCCAGTGGTATTGAGCCTTTATTCGCAGTTGCATTTGTACGAAACGTAATGGGCGGCATGCTGGAGATAAACAAGCTGTTTGAAGCAATAGCGAAAGAGCAGGGCTTTTACAGCAAGGGGTTGATACGAGAGATCGCGAAATGCGGCTCGATACAGGATATTGGCGGCATTCCTGAGGATGTCAAACGGATTTTTGTTACCGCACTGGACATCACGCCGGAATGGCATGTGCGGATACAAGCGGCATTTCAGAACCACACGGACAATGCGGTGTCGAAAACGGTAAATCTGCCGGCTGATGCGACCCGGGAGGATGTAAAGAACGTGTTTCTGTTAGCCTATAACCTCAAGTGCAAGGGTATTACGGTTTACAGATACGGCTGTAAGGAAGACCTCCTATCGCTGGATATTCCAAAGCTCCTGCTTGAAGAATACGTAAGCGCAGATTCGGAATATACGGGCGAATGCAGGATTTGCTCCGTATAAATCACGGGAATTTATATGTAATAATCCCTTCTGCATATTAGCATGGAGTTAAAGCATAGAATAGAAGGGAGAAAGAGATGAACGGGAAAGGATTGCTAAAGGATATAAAGGTAATTGCATTATTATTATGCGTCTTAGCAGCTTTGGTTGTCATTTATGTTTACCCTCCACCGCCTCCCGATGCAGGGATAAACGGGAATTTGAACTATGGTCTGGATTTGGTGGGTGGGTCATGGCTGCAGTTAAAATTAGAAGGCACGGTAGTTGGAATAACCGCACCGATTAGTGAGACTGAAGTTGCCTCGTTCTTGGAAGAGAAGCTGGATGCCGAAGTGATTTATTACTCGGGAGGGGAGGTAGCAGTATATGAGATAAGGAAGAGCGTCTCGAAAGCCGAATTATCGGACATTTTGGGTGAAATTGGTGGTAGTATAGCGAAGAATCCTGATGGCTCGGATTTTTTTGAAGAGGGCGTAACTAAAGAGACGCGGGACGAAACGAAGCGAATAATAGATGTAAAGCTCAACTTGCTCGGATTAGCGGACACGAACATAAGAACCGTGGGAAACAATTTTATTCTTGTTGATATTGCGGGTGTGGACATCGGGACTGCAAGGAATATTGTAGGTAAGCCCGGTAAGTTTGAGATAAGGATCCAGACAGGAGGTATTGGCGGGGATATACAGGAGGGTCAGAGAGCAGATGAGATTGCGAATATTACTGCGCATGTCGTTTACGGCAGCGAGGGCATAGAGAGCAAAAGTGTCGGGGCATACCCCGTGAGAGAAGACGAATATTCGCCTTGGGGTGCTTCTTTTACGTTAAAAGAGGCAGGAGCAGTGGCATTACAGGATGCCGCACTGGAATACGGTGCAACCGATAATCCAATAGACCACGAGCTTACAATGCTGCTTGACGATGTGGTAATATATAGTGCGCCGTTATCCCCAAAACTGGCGCAAGACTTGAAGACGAAGCCGGCTTATGGATTGCGTGCGGAAACAGGGATAGAAAAAGAAGGTTTTGAAAAAGCTAAAGCGCTCATTATTCACTTAAAGGCGGGCGTGTTACCCGTAAATGTGGAGATAATAGGTTCCGGCGAAGTTCCTGCTTATTTAGGTGCGAAATTCAAGGAAGGGTCAATAGTAGCCGGATTCGCTGCACTCATCTTCGTTACGCTTGTTGCTTTCTTGCGATATCGCGAGAAGAAGATAATATTGCCGATGTTCTTCACGCTTTTGAGCGAGATAATCCTGATATTGGGATTTGCATCGGTGATAAACTGGCAGTTGGATTTACCAAGCATTGCAGGGATAATCGCGGTAATAGGCACGGGAGTAGACCAACTGGTGATAATAACCGACGAAGTGATTTCCGGTGGCCGTTCATCCGCGAAGATGTATCGTAAACGAATATCGTTCGCATTTGGCATAATATTTGCATCTGCGACGACCACTATCGTGGCGATGCTTGCCCTTGCGTTCATGGCACTCGGCACATTGCGTGGTTTTGCGATTGTAACCATCGTTGGGCTCTTGTTAGGGATTTTTATTACGCGACCGGCTTATGCAAGGGTGATGGAAGAGATATAAGCACTTTCCGATTCCATCATAAGGTTGTGTATAACGTAAAAGAAAATTTTTTGAGCATCGGTGCTAAGAAAAAATTAGAAAGGAGCACCATAGTTAATTATACTTTGTAACAATATTTTCATTTGCAAGAGTAAAATGCGAGTGTTGATTATGGCACCTGAAAAAAACCGCTCAGTAAAAATGAACTCGGCAACTATTGTTGATACACTAAAAAAGGATATTAAGGAACGTCTGACGTTAGATGGTAAGAACAGGGTTTTTAACGAAGGAGAGAAACTCCGTCCTGATTTTATGAAAGAACCTGCAAAGGCAGAAACATTTACACGGGAGTTTTTGATTGATAAGATTTTCAGCGTGTTGAAGCTGGAAAAATTGTCTGAGAAAAAAATTGAGGACTCCCGCGGCTATAGAAGCGTAGATTACATAATAAAAAGCCCGCGAGGCATGTTCTTAGTTGAAGCAAAGCCGTTGAATGCCGATTTAGAGAAGGGTAAAGATAGCGGCGTTAACCAAATAAAGGGCTTGTTTAGACTTGCGGAAGTGCAAAAGAACTACGATTTTGGTGTGGCAACAAATGGGTTAAGATGGATA
>JAUXGS010000056.1 GCA_030621945.1 Methanosarcinales archaeon
AAATGGGGGTGTATGCAGTTCAGTTACCAAAACGAATTGTTTTTGGTGATGTGGTAGAGGTAGAGGGAAAGATTGGTGCGGACGCGAAAGGATTGGATGCAAAAAAAGCGTTCATTGTTACCGATGGAACAATTGAAAAAGCAGGCTTGCTCGAGAAGGTGGAAAGACCTCTGAAAGAGGTAGTAGAAGTGGACATTTTCGATAATGTGGAGTCGGAACCAACTTTAGAAGTTGCAGAAACGATTGCAAAAGCCGCAAGAGCCGCGGGATATGACCTGGTTGTGGGTGTTGGAGGCGGAAGCGTGCTGGATATGGCAAAGGGTGCCGCTGCGGCAGCTTCTAACCCTGAGCAGGGTGCAAGCGATTTTTTGGGTGCGAACAAGATTGTGAACCAAAGTGTGCCGACGATTTTAATCCCGACAACTGCTGGAACGGGTGCGGAAGCTACTCCATTCGCACTCATCATTGTTGAGGGCAAGAAAAAGGCAATAGCAAGTCCTTATAATCTCGCAGACGTTGTGTTAATTTCTCCATCGTTCACAGCCACGATGCCGCCAGAGGTAACCGCTTCCACAGGCATGGACGCATTAAGTCATGCAATAGAAGCATTTATCTCACTTGGTGCAAACCCGCTGACCGATTCTTTTGCATTAGAAGCGATAAGGAAGATTGCAGACAATTTAGAGGAAGCAGTTTCACATGGCGATAATCTCGATGCCCGTTTAAAGATGTCAATAGCAGCGATGCTGGCTGGTATGGCATTTGGGAATGCAGGCGTTATAGCAGGTCATGCAGCAGCTCATACATTCGGAGCAAGGTATAAAATTCCACATGGTATCGCTGCCGCACTTGCGTTGCCTTATATGATGGAGTATAATGTGAAGGAACCTGCAGTTAAGGAACGGTTAACAAAGGTGGCACGAGAGATGGGTGAGAATGTATCCCAGTTGACGGAGGAAGCAGCAGCTTCTAAAGCTATTGCTCGTGTTAAGAACCTGTTGGAAGCGTTAAAATTGCCAACACGGCTTGCTGATTTGGATGTGCCCGCAGGGGACTTGCCTGATTTGGCAGAAGCACTGGTGAAGGAGAAGGGATACTTAGCACGGAACCCTCGTAAAATCGAGCAGAAAGATGCAGAAGAAATCATCGCAAAAATGTGGAACGATGAATAATGCAATGCCTGCGCGTGGAATAGAAAAAACAACTCTCGTTACCGGTTGGTAGAATACTTATATAGCAGATATAAGTAGTAGTAAAAGTGGACTGTTAGATGGAGAACGAGAAGAGCGGTGAAGCTAAAAAAAAGGAAGAATACGCGGAAGGCATAATAAAGACCGCAGTACCATCTCTATTTGGTGTTCTTGCAGGTGTTATCTCATTCTTCGTGATAAATAACCCCACATCAGAAGATGGCTTGCTCATTGCGCTTCTCCTGGTCTTAGTGCAGAAATTCGTCTATCCGTTCTTACATATAAACATGGAAGGGGCGAAGGATTGGATTTACATCTCTTTTATGACCGTTTTCTGCTGGTTTGTCACATTCGCATTATTGCTGAATTAAAAATCCACATGCGACTTCAGCGCGATATGCGTGACTGCAATAGCGAGGGCATCGGTGACATCGTCAGGCTTTGGTACTTCCTCTAACTGAAGCAATTCCGTCACTTTGCTCGCCACTTCACTCTTCGTTGCCCTTCCATACCCAGTCATAAAACTTTTCACCTCTGAGGTGTTATATTCATATATGGAAACTCCAGCGATAGCAGCCGCTAAGAGACAAACGCCACGTGCCTGCCCAACGCTTAATGCGGTTTTCACATTGGTGTTGAAGAAAATTTTCTCAATCGCCATATCATCCGGCGTAGTATCTGCTATCAGCTCAAGCAAATCGTTATATATCTTCTTCAATCTATCGCCGTTTGATTGCTCCGTGGTCGTTTTTATGTACCCACAATCAACGGATTTTAATCTGCCGTTATTGAACTCAACAACGCCCCATCCAGTTCTTGCAGTTCCCGGGTCTATTCCAATTACACGCATAACTAATAAATAGTTTATAGAAGGAGTAACATATTAATGGAGCAGAGAAGAAAGAGAAAATTAGAGGAGAGAAGTGAATGGGAAAAGAAAAAGGAATCGTAGTGCCAGGAGATTTCTTAGGTACTTCTGAGGAATTCACGCCGGGAGAGGGTGTGTATGATGAAAAAGGGAATATATATGCTTCGCTTATCGGGGGAGTTAGCATAAGTGATAAGCGGGTTATAGAAGTCCAACCAAAGGTGGAGACCCCGCCAACGCTTAAAGAGGGGGATGTGGTTGTAGGCAGAATAGAGGACTTACGGGATACTGTTGCCATCGTGAGTATAGCATGCCTGAAAGGGCATGAAGAGCGAGAGATTGCTGCATCCACGCAGGGGGTTATTCATATATCAAACGTGAGGAGCGGGTATGTGAATGATTTGCAGCGCGAGTTTGGCTATCTTGATTTGGTAAAGGCGAAAGTGATAGACGTGGCGGCTTTAAGACTCAGCACAGAAGGGAAAGAGTTAGGCGTGATAAAAGCGATATGTGCGAAGTGCAAAAAGACTCTGAAGAGAAAAGGGAATACGCTGGCGTGTGAGGGCTGCAAACGGGTAGAAGTAAGAAATATATCTGAAGATTATGGTAAGGGATTAGTGTAACTGTATTATAGATATATATACTGATAAAAGGGCGGTGATGTGAGCATGCAAACTGAAACTGAAACTGAAGAAAATGGAGATGGAACTAAGAAGGTAAGAATATTAGAGGCGAAGGAAAACGTAGTGAGAATAGAGATAGAAGGAGAGGACCACACCCTTTTAGCGCCGCTAACTTCCAAACTGCTCGAGAATGAACAGGTGGATATCGCAACCTACAGCATTCAACATACATTGAGAAGCAACCCCGTTTTGTATGTGAAGATGAAGGAAGGGGCACCCTTAGAGGCGGTAAAGTCCGCGATTGCTTCTCTTGCATCAGAATTTGAAGAGTTTGGAAAGAAGTACAAAGCGGCAATAGTCTAGCGGTAGGACATGGGCTTCCCAAGCCTATAACCCGGGTTCGAGCCCCGGTTGCCGCATCAAACTTTACAAAAGTTTGATCAAAACGCACCACAGAAAACTTTCTTTTAAAAGAAAGTTTTATCGAAGAAAAAGCGGTTTTTGGGAAAGAAAAACAACCTTCAAGATTTTAATTATATGATCTAACTGAATACGGAATAGGAATGAGGCTATGAGATATGGATCAAATAAAGAAGTATGAATTCAGGAAAGTATTGGAAGAACTGAGGAAAAAGAGTGGAAGAGGCACAGAACTTGTGTCCGTTTACATTCCGCCTGATAAGCAAATATCAGATGTTACGTCTCATCTCCGTGATGAACACGGACAGGCAATGAACATAAAGAGTAAAATCACTCGTACTAACGTTCAAAGCTCTCTGGAATCTCTTTTATCCAAGCTGAGGTATGTGAGTGTAGGCGAAAATGGCCTGGTTATATTTTGCGGTGCTGTAGATAAGGGTGGAGACAAGACGGATATCGAAACTTCCATTGTGGAGCCACCGGCAAAGATATATTCCTATATCTATCACTGTGATTCGAGCTTCTTCCTCGAGCCGCTGGAAGGACTCGTGGAGGAGAAGGATAAATATGGCTTGCTCGTACTGGACAAACGAGAAGCAACGATCGGTATCTTAAGCGGAAAGGTGGTGGAACCGGTGAAACACCTCACCTCTTCAGTTCCGGGCAAGATAAGAAAAGGTGGACAGTCCGCACAGCGGTTTCAAAGACTGCGAGAGATCGCAACCGATGATTTTTATAAGCGGATAGGCGAACACGCATCACAGATCTTCCTTCAAATCAAAGATCTTCACGGTATTCTGATTGGTGGTCCGAGTCCAACGAAGGAGGATTTTGTGAAGGGGTCTCACTTGCATTACGAGCTGCAAAATAAGATACTCGGTGAGTTTGACGTCGCGTATACTGACGAATCAGGCCTTTATGAGCTCGTTGACGCTGCAGGGGAGGCTTTAGAAGGGCTGGACTTGATGCGGGAGAAGAAGCTCATGGCACGATTCATGAAATCCATCGCAAGTAACGAGACAATGGTGGCGTACGGTGAGCAGGAAGTGAAAAAGAGCTTGGAACGGGGCGCAGTGGACACGCTTTTGGTCTCGGAAGAACTCGACGCTGAGTTCGTGCACGAATTAGTAGAAAAGGCGGAGATGACCGGTTCTAACGTGGAATTTATCTCAGCAGAATTTGAGGAAGGCGCGCAGTTAAAGCGTGCATTTGGCGGTGTTGCTGCGCTATTACGATATAGAACAATGGGATATAATACCCAATAGAGGAAGTTTCAAGATGCATGATACAGGATACAATTGCAATATAAAACGACGGGAAATAGCCAATAGAGGTAAGCGGGTCTAAATTCCCAACACTTAGTTCTCAATAAATAAATCGAACTTATATAGTTCAGACAGACAGAGAGAGGGTTTAGGATTTATAAATCCTCAGGGATATTACGTAATTGCAGGTAATAGAGGATAAAAACAGATATGAGCGAGCATAATGCGGGTAATATACTACTGATAGGAACGGGGCACGTTTTAGAGAAGAGCGTGAAGGAAGTAGAAGAGGTAATAGAGCGAGAAAAGCCTGATGTCGTTGCTGTTGAGTTGTGTGAAGCAAGATACAAATCATTGAAGGGCGAAGTAGGAGAAGTTTCTCCCAAAGAAATGCTCAGTGCTGGCAATCCTTTTTTGATACTCACTCACTGGCTGCTTGCATACGTGCAGCGTAAAATGGGCGCAGAGTTGGGTATTGAGCCCGGAGCGGATATGCTGGCGGCGATAAATAAAGCAGAGGAGCTGGGTTGTAAGATTGCGTTGGTTGACCGCCCTATACAAATAACGATGCAGCGATTCTGGAAGAAGATGCGGTTTTGGGAGAAGCTCAAGATGCTTTTTTCTATCATCTTCTCGATTGCCACTATTGGACGCAGTGGAACGTTTAAAGAGGGTGGAGAGGGAGAAAACGAGAAAGGGAATAAGAAGATCATGACGGGCATTATGGGTATGAATAATGAGATAGAGCTTGATAGACTGACGGATGACGATGTCGTTACGCAGTTGATGAAAGAACTAAGGGAGTTCTCGCCGGGTGCCGCAACAGCACTGTTAGATGAACGAGATGCGTATATTGCAAGAAGTTTGCTCGAAATCCAAACTCAAACGTTCAAAAGCGTTACTCAAGATTCCTATCATACTTTAGAGACCTGGGATCAAACTGCTTCTCGCGAAAAAGGGAAAATAGTTGCGGTCGTTGGTGCGGGGCATGTGACGGGGATAAAGAAGTTTCTCGGCCAGCCAGAGCTGCTACCCACTCATGAGGAGTTATGCGCGCTTCCTAAAAAACGGGTTAATATATCGGTAGGTAAATTGCTGGGAATTGGAATTGGTGCGGCTTTCCTGATTATCCTTTTAGCGTTCATCTTCACGGACATATCCTTTCATGTTCTTCTTCGAGCGTTTTTGTGGTGGTTTATAATAAACGGCGTTTTGTCTGCGGCTGGTGTGGTGGTTGCACGTGGGCATCCACTCTCTGCAGTTACCGCTTTTTGCGTGGCATGGCTTACGTCTTTGAACCCATTTTTAGCGGCGGGCTGGTTTGCAGGCCTGGCAGAGGCTCATTTCCGAAAGCCATCAATGGAAGATGCAAAGAATATGCTGAATGTGGACTCGTTACGAGAGTTGATGAGCAACAGGCTGTTTAAAGTCATTCTTGTCGCGGCACTGGCAAATATAGGAAGCGTTGCAGGAACGTTTATCGGGCTTTATGTTGTGGGGCAGGTAATCGGCATTGATATACATCAGATATGGATCGGGTTGAAGAACGTTTTTTCAAACTTTTAAGAAAAGTTTAATCAAAAATACTTTGCCTTTTCGGAGAAGAGAACAGGGAAACTAAAGCCAGCGCCTTATAATAATTGCAGAGGTAATGTTTGGGAGGATGAGATAAAAGATGGAAAAGAAATTGATTCAACAGGTGGTTATACCATCATTTGTCACCGCAATAGTTATCGTATTAAGTTTATTATTGGCTGCAAAACAACACTACGGTTCACCAACGGTACGAACATCAATCGAAACTTTTCTAATTTTTATTCTGCCGTTGTTCCCGCTTATATATGGGAATATAACAAGAGATAAGGTTGGGGCTATTTTAATGGGCGTTATGCCTTTTTTGGGACTTTTTAGCGTACTCCTGTTTGGAGAATTAGACTGTTCTCTCTCCGCTATGAGATGGTTGACCAGAGCCATTCCTTTCTGGCTCGTTTTAATTATAATTGCAGGTTTAGAGGGTTGTTTTGCATCAAAAAGAGGAAGTCCATTC
>JAUXGS010000068.1 GCA_030621945.1 Methanosarcinales archaeon
AAAAGGTGGAGAATTAGCCTGTTAGGCGGTAAAAAATCCGAAAAATACGTGCCAAAACTGAAAAAAGGGTTTGAAGGTTACAGGGGGGTCATAAATAGAAGTAAATCAAAATTCTCTTTAGTGATATCTTTTGCTAATCGATTTATCAAATTGGTAGGATTTAAAAAGCCCATAATACCCCGAATGTACAGGATTAGTACCATAAACGTAACAATCCCAAAAATATACGCAAGGGAAATGTGCCCCTCTAGTGGCATATTCAAATATGTAATTGGGCTTAAATCCATACTTGAATTAGTGGCTCCTTTTATCATTTTCAAAACCAATAGCCCGTAAAATATTGAAATGCCATACAAGACAAAAAGTGCCTGCCAACCAAGACTCTCTCTAAAAATTTTGGTAACTCGTGGCGAATATGCAGATGCGGTAAGTTGAACCGCGATTACGGTCAGTGATACAACGATGGCTATGATTGCTGCCTGACTTTGAACCAGCGCGCTGAGCAAGTATCTCGCACTATCGACATTGGTCTGAACACGAAATAAATTAGCGTAGCTGAGAGCAACAAATGAAAGACATAGCAAAATAAAAAAGAACGCAAAAATATGTATAGCTCTAAAATACTTGGATACTCTATCACGCACATTTTCATGGGTGGACTTCACAGATGATCTAGAATCCTCTTTTTTCATTTCACATATGAACATAATAATCGAAAAGTCGTATTTAAACCTTACCATGATTTGAAGTTTTTTCAGAAAGTATTAAACCTGAACCACGCCAAAGATTTAGCATGGATAAAAAGATAGTAGCTCAAAAGCACCTAAAGTTTATGCCTTCGAGATACAACCTCTATGTGATACTGCACATAGCGGCTCTTGTATATTGATAGTTGCGGGCGGCGCTTTCAATCAACTTCGCGATAAAAAAGTTAGCGAAGATAGGGCTTTTTACTGGTATTGCCCAGTTGAGATAAGAAAAGAGAATCCTTTTCTTACCTGATCCAAACTCTGGCACGTACACCTACCAGACATACCATACATGCCCTATCCTCAAAATGCTTTTCTGGTGCCAGATTTATGACAGAATCGCTTGTTTTTCTTCTGCTTCTGGTATCCCTTTATTTATTTGTTCTTTTGTATAAATGCTAAAAGCTCCTCGATCCGCTTTGATACTTCGCCCAGAACTTTCTTTTCCTCATCGCTCAGATGAGGAGATACCTGCAAGCCTTTCAGGATACCTATGGCTTCAATAGTTTTGTTTATCTGCTCTGACATCTTTTCTACCGAGAGTCCTTTCTTCTCTCTTTTCTTTGCTCTCTTATGTTTCGCCCGTACATGATGAGCCAACAATAAAGGCTTCCCAAATGTCTCGCCACAATACTTGCACTTATATTCCTTCTTCACTTCTTGCTGTTTTTCTTCCATGTTCCTAATCTTTCATCCTCATTATATAAATACATTTAACAAAATGCGAATAACAGATAAAAATATCTCACCTCTTTTACTGCTAAAGAGGGATTAGAACTATGGGGATTTTATCTTTCTGTGTCTATGTACCTTACCGAAGCAGTGGTTGAGAAGACAATAAAACGCTATTATCACAAATCTTCAGAAGGGAGTTAGTTATTCTTGGAGGGGAAAGGGCTCATAGAAACTGAAATGGAATGGTGAATGAGGGAGGTATCAAGAGTTAAAACGATTGTTATATCCAAGGCGAAGACATAGCATAAGGGACATGGGGGGTATGATACGTATATAGCGGGTTTGAGATGCTTTTACTTATAGTCTTTTTCTGATACCATTATTTCTTCGGCTCTTCGTTTGAATCCGATTGAACGATTTAGGCCGTGCGAATGCAGAAGGCAATTTAGACTATCAGATAGGTTGGATGTGCATAATGACCTCAGGGTGCGCGTATTTATTTGCCCTTAACCTTCCTCCAGAACCTCTTTCACCTTCTCAGCTACTATTTTATTTAGCAACTTTCCATCCACTTTTCCCCGCAATTCATTCATCACAACACCCATCAACGGTCCCACTGCTCGTGCACCCTTCTCCTGTATGAACTCCTTCTTTGCGTTCACTATATCCTCTATGAGCTTCTCTACCTCAGCTATATTTACGCTCAGCCCGATCTCTTCTATTGCTTTAGCTACATCCATCTCAGGCTTATTCGCCAGGAATTTCAAAACGTCCGGTACTGCCTCCTTACCAAACGCATTCGCTGAGAGGTTTTTGAAGATATCAATGAAATGTCGATCCTCCAATGTGTCCACATCTATACCATCGTGGATTAATTCAGTGAGCGTATCCGTAAGCGTCCTGACCACCAATGTTGCTGATAGATCCCCATATAACCCCATAATGCGTTCAAAGAGCGCGAAGTTGATGTTTCGGGCAATTTTATCCGCGAGTTCATCATTTAAATTGAACCTTTTTTTATATCGTGCCTTTCGATGCGCAAACGTCTCAGGGAGATTGGTTTTTATACTGTGCAATATCTGCTCATCTATATTTACTGGTGGCACATCGGTTTCCGGGTACATCCGTGCAGCACCAGGTAGAGGTCGCATATAAGCGCTGCTACCGTTGGGCAACGCTCTTCTTGTTTCTTTTGGTATTCCTCGCATCGCGTCTTCCGCTCTTCTCAGCACTGCTTTCAATGCGTTTTCCGCACGCGCTCGTTCCGCAGCAACGATCACCACACAATCATTATCAGTAGCGCCAAGGACTCGCTTCAACTGCTCTACCTCGTCCTCAGTAATGCCATATGCAGGGAGCTCATCGGTGTGCATCAAACCCGCGCCATACATAGCTGCGAAATCCGCTAATTCGCTGCCAAACCGTCTTTCGGGTTGGATCTCAGTACCGAGAATACCCGAAAAACCATACAGGCAAACTCCAAACACGTTTCCGCCTGATTTTTGTATTACCCGTGAAGAAGTAGCCTCAAATATGCCTGATAAATCTTCAATGCGATGCTCTACCCGCGCTCCTCGTTTATTCAACTCCTCTTTCAGCGCTACAAGCTTTAACTGTCGAAGAACTTCGTTTTTCACTATTTCACCGATCAGCCTCAATTTCTGAACGCCCTTGATCTCCACGCGAGCGCCTGCTGCTATCGAGATGTTTACGTCCTGTCTGATTGTTCCTAATCCGCGTTTCACCTTACCGGTGGAGCGTAATATCATGCCGAGCTGCTCAGCTACGTTCACCGCCTGCTCCGGCGTTCTTATATCCGGCGCAGTGCATATTTCTACAAGCGGTATGCCCAGCCGATCTAAGGAATAACCAACGGCACTGCCTTCTTTTTTTAGCTCTATCTTCTGTGCCGCATCTTCCTCAAGGCAAAGAGAATCCACGCGAACAGACCCTTCTTCCGTCGAGAGCAAGCCATCTGTCGCAACTAACGCGGTCCTCTGGAATCCGCAGGTGTTCGACCCGTCTATAACAATTTTCCGCATGGTGTGAATCTCATCCACGGGATTCATGTTCAGAAGTAGCGCGACTTCCAGGGAGACATCAATAGCTTCCCGGTTCAATTCACGCGGCGGCTCTTCGTCATTCTCCACCAGACACGTACTGTCATAGCCTTTATACATGAACGTCCTGCTGTATTTGGCCTCTTCACGAGCAGCTCGGTCCACTTCACCCATTTCGCTCTTTGACGCTCTCAGATACCGTTTTAAGGAGGATGTTGAATCCTTCTTCTCCCTCAATGTCGTGGGGCATTTGCAGAATAGTTTTGTTCTCGTGTCCAACTGCTGGTGTATTTCCAGGCCTGCTTTCAGTCCTATTTTAGTGTGGTCTATTTCCTCATCCATTGCTCGCTCTTATTGTGCCGTGATAATGTATGTAAATAAACTAAACAATTTATTAAACTAACTGTCTAATCGAATAGTATACAAATATAGATAACCAATTTATTAAGACATTCACCATACATCCGCTAACACGACTTCGGCGGTACTACCTTATAATGACCGAGAAAAAGGACGATCTGAAGAGAGAGAAGTGGAGTAAATTTTGCCCGAAATGCGGTAAACAGACAGATGAATTCTTCGATTCCATGTGTAAAGACTGCTTCAAGCAGGGGATAACGTTACTTGCGCCTGAGCGTCTGGTAAGTGTGAGTGTCTGCCCACATTGCGGTGGTTTTTTCAAGGGTAAGGAGCGGACGAGCATCGAGCCGGCGGTTGAAACTGCGGTGCGGAAGGCAATACGGAAGAAGTACGGGGCTGAGACACCCGTAGAAATAGCAGGATTAAGCGTCGAACTCGCGGAGAATAAACGCAGTGCACACGTGTCTATAACGGTGAAAGCGGAGATAAGCGGTGTGGATATAGAAGAAACTGGTGTATTCACCGCTGCGCTGAAACGAGCGATCTGCGACCGGTGCAGCAGGATCGCAGGTGGCTATTATGCCGCAATCGTGCAGATACGAGCAGAGGTCAGGATTCCAACAGATAAGGAACTTGCGTTAGCAGAGAACATTGCGCATGCGTCATTAGGGGAATCGGATTTCGTGTCGAAAGAACGGATGCTGAAAGAGGGTCTGGACATTTATGTTAGTAGTGCGGAATACGGCCGGAGGATCTCAAGGACTGTCGTGAAGGAATTAGGCGGGAGCTTCTCGGAAAATAAGAAATTGTACGGACGAAAAGACGGCAGGGATATATACCGTGTGACGTTTTTGGTACGACTGCCCGGGTTCAAGCAGGGCGAAGTCGTAAAAATAGGCAACAAAAAGATTTTAGTAGAGAAAGTAATAGAGAGAAAAGGAATAGAAGGTGTAGATTTAAATACTGACGAGCCGGTGTTCGTGAGTAAGAAAGAAATGATGATGGCGAAAATCCTAAATCCTAAGTACTAATCTCTAAACAATTTCAAAATCCAAAATTTAAATACCAAAACACACGAATTATGTACCAAAGCCAGTAAGTAAGAACCGAAAGCTATATAAATCTTCAAAAACGATTCGCATACAGAATTTAACAAAACAGTAGGAGGTGAAAAAACAAAAAGATGATGAAAAGAGATAAGAAGATGGCGATAATGATAACTGCGATAATGGCGGTCTCAGTGTTTGCTGCGATACCAGTTACGCAGGCGCAGCCAGCAATACCGGAACCCGATTTAGCATGGACACCTATCAGTACCGGCTACGACATAACCGACGTGGCGATTGGTGATTTAACAGGGAATGGAACGGATGACGTCGCCTTTATTGATGTTCAACCATACCCATCACCACCACCTCCCGCCGTTTATGCAGTCTATGGAACTAATGGCACGGATTACTGGCACAACCACAGTGTGTACGGTTACTCGATTGCAGTCGGCGTGTTGACAATGATGTAAAGAACGAAGTCGTAGCTGGCGGCTATAACGATAACAAAAGTAGCTCAGGCATAACCGTCTTTGAAGACGATGGCACGTTCAAGTTCTTCTATCCGACAAGCTCCCAAATAATAACGGACATTGAACTCGGTGACGTGAATAACGACGGCGTGGATGACATCGTGGCCGTGGCGTGCAATAATGAGTACAGTTGGGTATATGCCTTCAAAGGGACTGATGGGAGTAATCTAACGGACTGGCCCAAGCACTTCCCTGACGAAGTTATTGAAGACATTGCGCTTGGCAATCTGGACGGAGTTGGTGGCTTGGATATTGCTGCTATATCAGGCGGATCCCCTCCACCGACCCTTTATGCCTTCAACAGCACGGGTAACGAGCTGTGGAGCAATACAACGGTCTGGGGCAGGTCGGTAGAAATAGGAAACGTTGACAACGATCCTGAAGAGGAGGTTGTAATTGGCGATTACGCATCCAATAGCGTACGTGTTTACGATGGTGATACAGACACCCTTGAATATTCCTTCTCTACGAACTACCGCCGGC
>JAUXGS010000122.1 GCA_030621945.1 Methanosarcinales archaeon
AAAAGGTGGAGAATTAGCCTGTTAGGCGGTAAAAAATCCGAAAAATACGTGCCAAAACTGAAAAAAGGGTTTGAAGGTTACAGGGGGGTCATAAATAGAAGTAAATCAAAATTCTCTCTATACTTTTTCAACCAGTGATGCACACTTTTTCAACTCTTTCGGCGTGTTAATATTCCAAAATGTTTTTAACTCCGTGTCAATGTCTCTTATTGTATTCATAGGAATGTAATTGACGTTTTTGAGCCGGGATAAAGCATTAAGTATCTTCGCATCACCTTTTTTTATCGAATCCCTTATCGCTGCAAGCATCGGCTCTCTTTTATAAACTGCATGCAATTGCTCTACCATTCCGTTTTCCCATCTCGGTACGACTGCATCGTAGTCACCACGCTCAGCTACCTCAAATAGGAATTTTACCACGTATCTGTTAACAAACGGCATATCGCAGCCGATAACGAATGAATACGAAGAGGAAGCCCTTTCTAAACCTGATAGGATGCCTGCAAGTGGACCAAAACCATTCAAAGAGTCAAAAACTAAAACGATATTATTTGGTAGGGCATCTCTGATTTGTTCCCCCTGCTGCTCGTCTCGTGCTGCCGCTATTATTTCGTCTGTCACGCTCGAGAGGTTATCAATAACATGCTGTATGAGCGGTTTGTTGTTTAACGTGATGAAGCATTTATCACGCAATTGGAATCTTTGACCTTTTCCACCTGCTAAGATGATCACTGTTTTTTGCATCTCCGTTAGTTCAGAAACTAAAAGGTTTTATATTTAAATAGAAAAGGAAAGTTAGATAATTATGGTTACGAATTTCCAGCGGAAGTAAATAAAAATAAAAAGGGGAAAAAAAGGGGTGAGAGTATAGTATGGAAACAAGGAATATAATATTTTCGGTGGTGATGGTCTTCTCTTCCTTCGTGCTGGTGTATGAGGCGGTATATGAGTATAAAAGGGAGGACCCGGTGATCGTAATGTCGGCAGTGATATTGATAGGAATGATGGCTATTCTGTTTTTAAGCATCGATGAGCGATTACGGAAGATAGAAGGGGATGTCACAGAGAAGGAGCGATCTTTACGAGTGAGTATGCAATCAGTGGAAGAAGAGGTGAGAGACAAGGTGGATACTGCAACGAGGAGATTGGAGGAAGTACGAGAAGATATCGTGAGAAGGGGCTATCGGTAATTCTGTCAAACAAACACCACACAATACCACGTAAATCTTAGGTAACGTCTTTTCTTTAAAGGAAAGCGGTTACGGGAACGGAAAAGAAGAAAGCGATGTGGAAAGAAGTAATGGAGAAGTTTGAGGGTTCTCCATCGCAAAAGAAAGTTATAGAACTCTTACTGGAAAGAGGATTTCAAGTGACTCCTGAAGGTAAAGTAGCTTCGGGCAGGATTGAGATAGCCCATACGCAGATAGCAAACGAGATATGTGTGGATCGGCGGGTAGTTGATATGACCGTGAAAAGAATCTTGACGGAGCCCGCATTGAAAAAAATATTTGAAAACATTCGGTCTATTGCGTTTCTTGCTGAGGTAGCGCCTTTATTGGGGCTCAGTGTGATTATAATCCATCCTATGGATGCGAAAGCAAAAGGGATACTTGGAGAGGTTGCTACGATTATGGCGAGGCGCGGATTGGGCATAAGACAAGCGGTTAGTGATGACCCCTATTTGGTAGACGCACCTAAACTCACGATTATCACTGATAAAAACATACCGGGAGAGTTAATAGAAGAAATAGGCAAGCTAAAGAGTGTAAAAGGCGTGCAGATTCACTCACCGACATGAATAATAGGAAGGACGGTGAACTTTACGTTTACGTGAAGCGAGAAGAAGGGTGCTGGAGCAGTTGAAGGTCGTTGAGCTATGATCTATCCGAAACCCCTGCATCTTCAAAAGTCGCCATCTCGTTCAGTATTTTGCATGCCGCTTCTACAATGCTTATTCCTAACGCCGCACCAGTTCCTTCGCCAAGCCGCATATCCAGGTCAAGCAACGGCTTTAACCCGATGTAATCGAGAACCACAGAATGTCCTCTTTCTACTGACCGATGCGCGGCAATCATGTACTCTTTCACCGCGGGTGCTATCTCGTAAGCAATTAACGCTGCGGCACCTGATACGAACCCGTCAATAACAACCGGAATTCTACGCGACGCTGCTGCCAGCATAACACCCGCCATACCTCCGATCTCAAAACCACCTACTTTAGCGAGAACGTCTATCGGGTCTTTTTTGTCTGGAGTATTAACTTGTATTGCTTCCTCTATCACCTTTATTTTTCTTTCAAGTGTCTCATCGTCAATGCCCGTTCCTCTACCAGTTACTGCTCTCACCGCTGCTCCTGTTATTACCGCTGCAACAGCGCTGCTTGGCGTTGTATTTCCAATTCCCATGTCTCCAACGCCAACAATATCCATCCCCTTTTCCGCTTCGAGTTCAAGGACTTCTATGCCCGCTTCGATAGACCTAACCGCATCCTCACGAGTCATTGCAGGTCTATTTATCATATTCGCGGTACCATAACCGATTTTCTTATCAACCAGCGTTTCGCTTACTATATCCACAGCAACGCCCATATCAACGACAACAACGCGTGCACCCACGTGTCTTGCCAATACATTTATTGCCGCACCACCGTTAAGGAAATTATAAATCATCTGACCAGTAATCTCGTTGGGATATGCACTCACTCCCGCCTCCGTAACGCCGTGGTCACCCGCCGTCGTTATAATCACTTTGTCCTCTATCTTCGGTGTGGGATTGCCCCTCATTCCTGCAATTTGTATGGATATGTCTTCTAAGGTTCCCAAGCTACTCGTAGGTTTTGTGAGAGTATCTTGTCTTTCCCTGGCGATTCGCATCGCTGTTCCGTCCAGTGCTTTGATTCGTTCTATGGTTTTTTTCATTTCCATGATTACCATCACCCTGTTTACAGTGTATTGATAAGCAGGTTAATAAAAACTTTTAGATGTGTTATTCCTTTCTAATAGAACAGACATGGAAATAGAGAAAACGCAGGATTATATTGCAGTGCACGGAGATTTCAACGTGCTGAGTTCCGCAGTTTATAACGGGGGTTTCGTAAAGGCGAAAACGATACTCAATGTTACAGTAAGCAATGACTTTAACGAAAATGCTATTGAACTCTTCGATTCTTTTGCGAAGGAAGAGGGGTTAAAAAGAGGCGAATTCGTTGGCTTGATGACCGCCGTCAAGATGGAGAATGCAAGGATCGTAGAGAAAGAGGATGTAACTGCTATTATAACTGCGGGCATCGAAAAGCCACCGACTCAATCCAGTTCGACCGTGAACATAATCCTGTTGATAAATAAGAACTTGTCGCCATCCGCAATGGCGAATGTGATCATTGTCACAACGGAAGCGAAGACAGCAGCGTTCTTCGATCTCGATGTGCGCTATCAAAACGGGGAGTTATTCACCGGTGACGCTACGGATTCCGTGGTTGTCGCATGCTACGGGCATGAAAACGATAATGAGGAGCCATTTGCAGGTAGAGCGACGAAATTGGGAAGGACAATCTACGAAGTTGTAAGAGAAGGAGTGAAAGACGCTCTTTTTAATCACAATACGTGGGAAATGGATAGACCGATACTCGAAAGGCTGGAAGAGCGCGGGATATCTGTCGAGGACATGGTGGCAACGGCTCTGGAGCTCTACGTGCCGGTGGAAGGTGACATTACAGATGAAGCAGTACTCAAAGCGCGAATAGGAGAAACGATAAAGAAGGAATGTTCGGATGTGAATGTGGCATTGCTGCTGGCAGCGGCATTGCATGCAGAGGAGGAAGAGATACGAACAGGACGAGCCGGTGAAGCGGGAGAAACCGATGCAGCTTGTATTGTCGCTGATGAGCTTATAGGGATTGACATAGCGGAATATATCGGTGGTAAAAAGGCGCTTTTTAATTTCTTCTATTATGATACGAGGAAACCAGGGATGTTGAGCCGGTTGGGGGTTTTCATGGATGATGCCATCGGCGGACTTATAGCAGGATGCATGAGTAAGCTGTTAGGTTAACAGGTTAGATAACTGCTCACTAACATCCTGACCTGAGGAGTGAAAATGAAGGCAGTATACGGCTGGAAAAATAAGATACTTCGGATAGACCTGTCAAAAGGCA
>JAUXGS010000094.1 GCA_030621945.1 Methanosarcinales archaeon
CTCTATACATCTCACGTAATAGCAGCTTATCGCCGTCATTATTGCCAAATATGCCTATCAGTGGTACTTTTAGCGTTCTGAATGGCTTCTCGGTGCACGGCGCTACGAAATCGCCCGCGTGGACCAATAGCTCTATGCCCTCGAGCCTAAAAAGTTCCACCGCTTTTTCTATTGCCGCGAGATTATCATGGGTATCTGCTATTATTCCCAGTTTCATTTTATTTAGTTCCACATAAAAATGAAAGAAGAGTTTACCACTTTATTGCTGTGGCACTACCTCACCCGCTTCGCCTTTCACCAAGAAAATATCTATATCGTCTATCGAAGCCTCTTCGTCTTTTGCCGCTATCAACGGTGGTTTCTGCTCAACATCCATCCCCGAGACGTAATCGAACATCGGGCTGAGTTTAATGTTCAACATGAGATACAACCTCGTCAGTGGAATCTCCGCTGGACAAGCATCCTGGCACTGCCCACAATTAACGCATGAGTCTCCATCGTGTGCAAGCCTGGTAAGATGGAACATCCTGTCCGGAGGCACTTCGCCTCCCTTTACATAGCCTCTGTCCGGCTCGAGGAAACATTTCTTGCAATAGCATATCGGACAGGCATCCCGGCATGAGAAGCATTTTATGCATCGGTCAAACATATGCAGCCAGTATGCTAGTCTATCATCAAGACTGATCTCTCTCAGCTCTTTCAAGTCCTCAGCCTCGCACTTGTTTGACAGTTCAATCGCTTCTCGGTCCTTCCGTTTCCTCTCCTCTATCGCATCTTCACCCGGCGGTTCTACTTTGATGACACCGGTTTTTATCGCATTGTCAATGAATTCCGCGCCTTTGTCCGAGCAAACCTCAGTGAATGTCTTCTTCTCGCCTTCTTTCACGCCCCATTTTCCACATGCTATGTCTGCCAGCGTTGGTATACTGACATTACAGCGTCTGCAATTATCTCTCCTTCCATATCCCTTCTTCTCCAGTTCCAACAGGTCCTTCGCTATTTTCGTTCCATCAGCAAGCGTGACAATAAGTTCTCCGCCTTCTATATCTTCCATTACCACTTCATTTGGGTCTACTTCGTACTCGCTGATTAGCATTTCCTTTGCAACCACAGGGGGTAAGGTTCCTGTGCAATTCAGCCCAATTAAAAGTAGGTTGTCCCTATTTATCTGTTTTCTCTTGGCTATCTCTATTATCGCGCGAGCATCACAGGGTTTACAGAGCACTGCTATTTTCATCTGCTTCGCACCGCCTAAATATTCTTTTACATTCCTTGCAATGTTCAGAGACACACAATGCAAAGAGCCTGCACAGTCTATTACCTTCTCTGGGTCGGTAATCAAATCCAAGACAGCATCGTATCTGTTGTTTCCATCTCTCTTCTTCACTCCCAGTACCGCATCCACTACTCCACTGTCAAGAGCGAACTTAAGCAAAGCAGTTACTGCTCCCCCGGATTCTCCTTGTTTCAATATCTCCTCATCAGATGCTTGAGCAAGATACATATCGCCTTTTACCATTTTTATTCCCCTCCTTTCTCTATATTTACAGCAACGTATTTATACTCGGGCATCTTCGATGGTGGTCCCGCAGAAGGTCCTGTTAAAACATTTGCCGCGCACTCAGCGAAATGCCAGGGTATGAAAAGCATGCCTTTTGGTACCTCTTCTGTTAATTTCACAAAGGGTCTTATCTCGCCTCGTCTTGACTTCACTATTACTTCTTCTCCATCCACTATTCCCTCTTTTTTCGCATCTTCCGGATTTAGTTCTGCAAACGCTGATAGGACTTCGTAATTCAATCTCTCTGTCCTCCTCGACATTACCCCTGTATGATACTGGAACAGAACCCTACCTGTTGCTAATGCGTAAGGATACTCATCATCTACTGGTTCTGCTGGCGGTTTATGCTCCACGACCTGGAAATGTCCGAGACCATCAGGTGTCTTGAACTTACCGTCTGCGAACATTGTATCGGTTCCAGGATGGTCTTCTGAGGGACAGGGCCACTGAATTCCTCCCGCTTTCTTCAATCTCTCGTAAGTTATCCCCGTGTATGTGGGAACGATTTTCCTTATCTCCTCGAATATCTCCTCGGCAGATCCGAACGTGAATTTATCTTCGTATCCCATGATCTTTGCGAGTTCGCAAAAAGGCATCCAATCGGGTTTTGCTTCTCCATGTGCTTCCACCGCTTTGTTCATAAATTGCACTCGCCTATCGGTCTCTGTTACTGTTCCCTCCTCCTCTGCCCATGTCTGTGCCGGAAGAACGATGTCGGCAAGTTTCGCGGTCTCTGTCATAAACAAATCCTGAACAACTACAAGGTCTTTATTCTCAAGCAATCCCCTCACTCTGGTTATATCAGGCGCAGACATCATTGGATTTGCACCCATGATGTATAAAATGCTGCAGTTCTCTACCATATCCATGTAACCTATCCCAGGATCCGCAGGCAAACCGTCTACACCCCATAAATCGCCGAACTTCTTCGCTGCCACCCCACTCACGGGCACAAATCCTGGATAGAATACCGGAACCGTTCCCATATCGCCGAAACCTTCTCCATTTATATGCCCTCTCAGCGGATTTACACCCGTTCCCGGTCTACCTTGATTCCCGGTGAGCAGTGTAAGGTCAGCAAGCAACTGGATGTTTCCCACTCCCTGAGCATGCTGTGCTATGCCGGCATTAAAAATGATACAGCCCCTTTCCGCTTTCGCATATGCCTGCGCAGCTTCTTTCATCAAATCTCGAGGAATTCCTGTTATTTGTTCAAGTTCGCTCATATCAAGCTGGGATATGTAAGACTTCAACTCTTCAAACCCACTGGTTTTACTCGCTATGAATTCTTTGTCCTCTAATTCTTCTTCTACTATTATCTTAATCAGCCCGTTTAAGAGCGCGATGTCGGTAGCGGGATTAAGTTGAAGAAAGATGTCGGCATAAATTCTCGCTGTTATCGTCTCCCTCGGGTCTATGACAATAACCTTTGCACCCTTCTCTTTCGCTCGTTCCACCCTTCGGCCAATCAGCGGATATGTTTCGTGTATATTTACACCTGCGAGGATGATGCAATCTGCTTTCTCTATGCTTATTGTCGAAGTCTCCATCACACCTGCGCCGACTGTGGAGAGCAACCCGGGAACAGTCGTGGAATGGCAGAATCGCGATGAATTGTCCATGTTGTTTGTCTTCATCACACATCTTGCAAACTTCTGCAATACGTACAAATCCTCATTTGTCGTCCTTCCGGAATTTATGAATCCAACAGAACTTGGATCAGCACCTTTTAACTTATCGGCAATCAGTCCCAATGCTTCATCCCATGTCGCTTCTTTAAAGCTACCATTCTCCTTTATTAGTGGCTTTTCCAGCCTGCCTTCCCCATATATGAATTGATATGCGTTTCTCCCCTTCGGGCAGTTCTTACCTTCGTTAACAGGGTGCTCTTTCCAGGGCTCTACACCAACTATCGCCCCGTCCTTTATCACTAAGTATATCCCACATCCAGTCCCGCAATAGGGGCAAATAGTCGGTACATAGTCTAATTCTGTCATTTTTGTTCTTTACCCTCCGTTTCTATATGCCTGAACGGACCAGGTCCAAGTCCCTTTATCTGTGCTGTAAATTCCTTTACCGTATCTGAAAACTTTATTCCTTCAGATGCGGAAATCCACTCCATACGCAGTCTTTTGGGATCTATGCCCACCGATTCAAGCAACTTCTTCATCATTGAGTACCTCCTTCTTGCAGATAAGTTACCTGTCATGTAATGACACTCACCCGGATGACACCCGCCGATAAAAACGCCATCTGCTCCACGTAAAAAGACCTTCAGCACAAATAGCGGGTCCACTCTGCCGCTACACATCTGCCTTATCAACCTTATGTTCGGTGGATATTTCATTCGCGCTGTCCCTGCAAGGTCTGCTGCGGCATAAGTACACCAGTTACAAGTGAAGCCGATTATTCTCGGCTCAAATTCACCTTTCACTTCTTCGCCCATTTTTACACTTCCTTTCTCTCTTCTACTTTTGCATAAATAGCTCTCTCTTATTTTACATCAAAATTGTAAGTAGTTATTGCTTATTCCAAATGTTTGTGAACTCAGCAAGAACAATAGTAAATGTACATATATTATATTGTACATATGTATTTGGCAAGTACAAACTTGTTCACGAGAGAATTAAATTAAATAAGTAAATTTTAAAGGTGTAAAAAAATGGCGATAGGAGAGAAGGAGGAACCGGAAGAGGAAGAACCGAGGATTGGCGTGTATGTGTGTCATTGTGGGATAAATATTGCAAAGACTGTGGATGTAGAGAAGGTCAGGGATTATGCAGCGACGCTGCCTAATGTAGTGCTCGCTCGTGACTATATCTACATGTGTTCAGATCCGGGACAGGGCTTGATAAAGAACGACATCAAAGCGGGAAAAATTAACCGAGTAATAGTTGCTTCTTGTTCGCCACGGATGCACGAGCCAACGTTCAGAAAAACCTGTGTGGCGGCGGGGCTCAATCCTTACTATTTTGAACAGGCGAACATAAGAGAGCAGTGTAGTTGGACATCAGAAGACAAGGAAGCAAACACGAGTAAAGCAGTGGATTTAGTAAAAAGCGCCGTTGCAAGAACGAACCTGCTAGAGTCACTTGAGTATCCGAAGGAAGTGGATGTCGTTCCGGAAACATTGATAATCGGAGCAGGGATAACAGGAATGTATGCAGCATTGGATATAGCGGGCGTCGGGCTTCCGATCGGCGAAGGGCGCCGCGCTGATCTTCGAACAGGTTCAATGGACGGCGGCGGAGAACTTGATCGAGACGGTGGCGAGCTGTTTCGCGACGTTTGCGCCGCACCACCAGTTCGCCGGCTGTGACGCTGTCTGTCTTGAGGGCGGCAACTTCGATCCCGATACCCGTGAGTTCCTGCCGGGCTTCGTC
>JAUXGS010000104.1 GCA_030621945.1 Methanosarcinales archaeon
GATCACAAAAACACAGTATGGTTTGGGGACGACTATCTCGGATGGTGTGATGCGCACTCTAGAAAAAAGCTTTCCAACGATGCTTTTTAGACTCAGATCGACTACTTTACAAGAAATTAGAGGCTATTTAACGAAGAATCAGCCCATAATCGTGCTATATAATCCCTCTTTTATTACCAATAATGAGCGGGGGCCCGGACATGCCGGCGTTGTTGTAGGCCTAAGTGATGAGTATGTCGTATTGCACAATCCATGGTTGGGTCCTGCCTATTATTTTGACAGAGAAAGTTTTGAAAGAGGCTGGGAAATTGAGTACAATCTCGCAATATTTATCACTCCATCAATACAAAAAAGATTAAATAGCACATGATGAAAAGAGGCGGCGGATATTTTTTAATGGATAAGATGGAAGCAGAGAGGGTAGCCTATATGTTCGTCAGAGAGAAATATGGCAATCTTCCATCCTTAGGGACTCCCACATATAAAGAAGGAATATGGGTGGTGCCAATAGATGTCAAATATCCCAGAATATTATTTGAACCCTCTGTAGATAGACCCAAGAAAGTTAGGTTTATGAAATTCCAAAATGTTGGAAGAATAATAATAGATGAAAAAGCAGGCACCATTGTTGATAAACCCCGATATTATGATTTAAGGAATGAAATAAGGGACAGACTAGAGTCAATTCAAATTAACGTTCAAAAAGCTCTCGTGAAGGTGGGAGCTAATAGATTCTCTCAATTACCTCTTTCTGAGCATATTCATTCCCCCATAGAGGATATTATTGCTTATTTATTGGTCAATGACACTCTGAATTTAAGTGAGGCTCTTTCGACATTATCTCGAGAAGAACAAGGGAAATACTCAAAATATGTTGATGCATTAACAGCAGTGGGGTCAGTTAGAAGAAATGAAAATATGTTAGTACCTGACAATGCTCTTATAGAGATAGAACAAAAGGGGAATGATTTATCTTCTAAACTGTCTGGTGCCCTTTCTTACTTCTTTTCTGAAGGTTACGATAACATCCAAAGCATACAACAAGTTTTGGGCCCTTATCTAATAATATCTGGCGATATTTACGAAAAGAGTATTGAATATGGTGAATTAACCGAGGTTGGATACGCTGAAATACTTAGGACACTTCAGAGATACTATAGACCCGCTGTCAAGCAATTTAGATTACCTCGATATTTAATTCAACTTATAACTGTTGGCTTAATTGAGCAAAAAACAGCGGCCGGAGAAAACCTTTGGATACCAAATCAAGAATTGTTGGAAGAAGTCGAAAGTCAAAGTGAAATCTTATCTCCGATCAGAGATATGTTTATGGAAAAAATGACATATGTCTGAGTTAAAGACCGTGAGATAATTTAAAAGTCCTATCTTTAACCTCATACACCCTCCACCTCTCTCCCCCCATTACCCTTTCATATGTAAGCTCAAATCGCGTCTCATCATCAAACGCAGCCTCATTTATCGTAAAGTGGTTCTCCTGTGCGAACGCTCTCTCGTAGGGGCCAATGCAGACGTAATCCACGCCGTACTCTTCGAAGAGATTGTAATCCCCCCGGTACATCGCGCTTATATCTTTTTTACGAGCGCTGATGCTTGTCCAATCAATGCCGTGCGACCAAAGCCAGCCTTCATAGCCCATCACACGCTGCCGTCCGGTTAAGGCAGGTATTGGATGATTATGCGCGCTTCCGGTTAGGAACACGCTATCGGACGCGGTATTCTCACGCACCCACGCGGCCATTTCTATCTCTTCGCTGGACCACACCACATACGTAGTCTGTGCCATGTTTACGTGCGTTACAACGCCAAATACGGTGGAAGCGATGAGCAGCGCAGCTATCGACAGGGCGGCAAGCGCTTTATGAGATTTTTTAGTTTTAGTAAAGTCGTTTAGCCAGCATAGCGCCAGCGTGGCCATTATTGCGGTCAGTGCGAGCCAGTGCAGGAATAGTTTGTAGTTGTCAAAATACCAGGGTTGGAATTTCACGACGTTCGCAATGACGAAAAGAAGAAGGAAGGGTAGATAAAAAATGCGTGTTTCTTTTTTAGCTTTGGCGAAGCCTAATGACATGAGGATGATGAGCCCTCCGGCATTGATCGCCCAGAAAGTCTCAAGGCGAGAGACCGTTTTTATAGCGGAAGAAAACGCAGGTACAAAAGAAGACCAGTCAAAGCCCATGATCATCTCCCTGTTGGTGTCTGCCCAGCCGGGGAAGAAGACGAGGAAATCCTGTGATACTCCCGTTCGTATAAACAGGACCTGAGGTAACGAAAGTAGCAGTAGCGGCAGAAACAAAGAGACAAGGATTCTCCAATCTCGTTCTTTTATCAAAGCAAAAACAGCAAGGAACAAAGCGACGAACCCGGTAGCTATAAACGAATGAGCATGGATATATGGCAGCAAGCCGATAAGCACGCCCGCGAGTATCAGTTCCTTATGTGTTCCTGTTCGTTCTAATGATGCAGACGTTTCCTCCGGCTTATTCGCAAATAATGCATGGAATAGCAGCAGATAAACGACAAATGAGATTGCCATACCGATGATTGCCGTTCGCTGCGGCATAATCACCGCGTACATCGGGTTCAGGAAATGGATGCCCGTGGATTGCAGACCCCCGGGAAAGCCAGCGAGGATGAAAATAACCGTGGCGCATATTCCCGATCCTTTCAGCCCTGTCAATCGGTATGCGAGGAAATACAGCAGTCCGAAAAGAGAGAGTTGAAACAAGATGTTCGGAATGATAATCGCACTTCTCAGATCCAACCAGCCTTTCATTAACACCGCGGAGTAGAAATCCATGATGAAGGGATAATGCGTCTCCAGGTTCAGAAACTGCGGATGAGCCAACGGGAACGAAAACGTGTCTCTGTAAACGAAAGAGGTAATGATCGAGGTATGAAACGGATAATCCGCCCAAACCGTGTGAAACGCATACAAACTTCCTGTAGCATCAGGCCGGAAAACGCCGTAGAGATTCATAACCGCTACGTAAAGCAGAACAAAAAGAAGAAAAGAAAGGGTGTATCTATCTTCATACCATGTCTCTTCTATTTTACCTTTTAAATCAGTAACACTCCCTTTTCCTGATTTTTTTATCAGTCTAAATAATATAATCGAAACAAAAGCGCATATACCAATGCAGAGCAGGATAACACTGATGCTTAGCGACTTGTTCAGACAGGCAATGAGGAACGCAATCCAGAGTGAGAGCGCATGCCCAACGACAAACGAGAAAAAAGCTCGTTCTATGCGCTGAAACGGGTAATCTAAAAGGAAAGAGATGGAAAGCCCGAGCAAAAAGCTCACCACGATGAAAATAATCCAAAGGGGCATGTATCACCATTATTATCTCTGGGTTTTAAAGATTTACGTATAGCTTGGCACTGTCACATCTCAAATTTACCCTACCGCGGAGAACGCTGAGTTCGCAGAGGAAATATGTAACTTAGGATTTGAATGAACGCTTATCCGCTACATTCTCTGTGTTCTCTGTGAGCTCTGCGGTTAATCTGACAATGTCAAAATAGTGCAGAGACGGAATCAGAAAGGTTTAAAATATACTGTGGTGCATAAATAACATACTTTATAAGTATATACAAAAACACCAAAAATGAGGGCATTCAAAGACAAATTAGCGCGGGAAGGGAAATTAATCGAGATTGAGTACGAAGTATCGTCAAACTATGAGGTTGCAGCTCTTTGTGCGAAAGTTGAGCAAAAAGGGGCACCTATTCTTTTCCACGCGGTTGACGGCACGCATAAGGTTATTATGAACGTGCTGGGTGGCAGGAAAACACTGGCGGAACTGCTTGGCGTTTCTCCTGCGCAGCTCGTGCATTTCTTGGCTGACCTCTCAGAAAGCGGTATGGGGAATCGTGAAAGGAGCAAGGTGAACATAGTGGAGGATTCACCGACGAAAGAAGTGGTTAAAGAGCCAGATTTAGGTGAGTTGCCGATATTAACCCATTTCAAGGGTGATAGCGGCGCTTATATCACCGGTGGTGTGGTGGTTGCGGAATTGGATGGTGTGAGCAATGCATCATTTCACCGGATGCTCGTGTTAAACAAGAACCGAGTAGCAGCGCGGCTCGTTCCTTCTCGCCACTTGTATAAGATGCATCGCGAAGCGTTAGAAAGAGGCGAATACTTAAAAGTGGGAATTGCCATAGGTGTGGACCCTTTAATCCTTTTAGCAGCCGCGACACGGGTACCACCAGGAAAGGAGTTTGAATACGCGTCTGCATTAAAAAAAGAGCCGGTTGAGCTTTTCAAATTGGATAATGGCATAGCAATACCGCATGCTGAAATCGCCTTCGAAGGCTTTATCGGTGAAGAAAGAGCAAAAGAAGGTCCCTTTTTGGATATTACTGCTACGTATGACGAGGTACGTGACGAGCCGGTCATCACGCTCACAAAGATGTATCACCGCAAAGACCCGATTTATCATGCTATCCTTCCTTCAGGTCGCGAGCACCGGCTGCTTATGGGCATGCCTTATGAACCGTTAATCTTCAGGGCAGTAGAGCGTGTGGCACGTGTGAAGAACGTCTTCTTGACCGATGGCGGGTGCTGCTATTTGCATGCGGTGGTGCAGATAAGAAAGGAGAAAGAAGGCGA
>JAUXGS010000003.1 GCA_030621945.1 Methanosarcinales archaeon
CTATTCCCGCTCCACAATTAGAGATAGAATTGTTATCCATCCCACTGTTGTGCGTTGAGTTTAGATATGTTCCTATCGTATTATTGTTGCAGATATTATCTGAGATGTTGCAGTGTTCCACACCTGCAAGATAAATTCCTGATACGGCGTAATCTCCAACTGCTGCATTCTCAATCGTGAATCCACTTAGATTTACGTGATTTGCTGTTATCTCAAATACATGGTCATCCGGGTTTGCAGCTTGAACAATGCAATTTTCAGAGCCATTCTCAGATTGAATTGTCAAGTTATCTACGTTCACATCCACGTTTTCAGTGTAAGTTCCATCACGCACGATGATTGTATCGCCCGCAGAGGCATTATTCACTGCCTGCTGAATCGTTTGATTCCCGCCTTCCGGTACGTAAATCGTATCAGCGGAAGCGCATCCAATGCTTACAAATACAAACGTCACTATTGCAAAAAGAACTGCAAATATCGCTACCTCTCCAAATCTTCTTCTTTCGCTTTTCACTTTACCTTTTTTGCCTCCCGCCTTTATAAGTAAAGAAAAAGTTCGATCAAAGATTTCTACTCTCAAAAGGTAAATAAAAGCTTTTCGCTTTTTTTTCTCTAACGTTTTTGATGTTTCTGCAATTATCGCTCGATCACTATTTCCTCTACTGCGAATCCAAGATGTCGCGCGGCTTCCGCAGCACCAAGTTCTTCTAAAATACGCTTTTTGTTATCCGCACACCTTTTTACGATCTCAGGCTTGAGGGCACTCGGGTATCTCGCAGTATGTCTGTTCACTCGCAGCCCCATCTGATCGAGATAATCAGTCCGCCTAACATTCTAATTTTTTCGGAATTTTGTTTGCGACTAAAAAGGCTAAAGGGTTGTTGTGGTGAGGTTTTTCTCAAAGCCGGTGTAAAACTTTAAAGAAAGTTGAGATAGTACATCTTATAGAATCAATCGGTGAAAAAAACAGAAAACAATTTAATTTCGTTTTTTCCTTTTTTCGTGATCCTGACCGTATATGGTTGTAATTGTTACGTCTCCTTTAGTAATAATTTGGGGACTGTTTTTAGATTCCTGTTGATTTTGTTCGTATGTTCGTGAATTTCGCTCTTCTGCGTTCCTTGCCATGGTTTTTAAAATCTGTGAAGCAATCGGACCGAATAGCTCAGGCTTCCAAAAACATCCAACTCCAAGAATACCGAATACTAACCCAAAAACTATTAGTACTTGACCAGTCATATCCCAGCCCACATTAATGGCTACAATAATAAAAATTGCCGTACCGATTAAACAGATTACACCGGCAACATACGCATCTGTCTTTGAATCTTTCATATCGAACAAGGTGCTCATATACTTCTTTCTGGTCTTAGAAGTTTAGATATTAGTTAGCTTAATACAGTTCACTCAACTTCAGCCTGATACCCCTTAAACGCACTGTTTGCACTGCAATTTGTGCCACCACTGTTTTTCTATCAAACTTTCCCTAAAAGTTTGCTGCGAAGCGTTTTTGATAAAACTTTTTCCTAAAAAGTTTTATGCGTAAGCCTTTTTCGGTAAAGCCTTTTTCTTTAGAAAAAGGGTTTTATCGCTCGATCACCATCTCCTCAACTGCTATTCCGAAATGCCGCGCGGCTTCCGTTACATGAACCAGAACCTCATCACCTGCTTTCAAATCAACCACTGAAATCGGCTTATCCTTACCCATTAACTTTATCGTCTCTGCATTCTGGAGAATGATACTGCACGTCCGCGTCGCACCGACTCCTACATCAACCGCAGCTTCCACAAGCATAAGCGGCCGCTTCTCTATCTTCACCCTGCCAATCACTGCTTTTCGTGCACTTCCTTCTGCATTCACGATTAATACCTCCTCGCCGGACTTCAACTCCGACAAATATCTCGTCTTTTCGCCTACCAGCACATATGCATACACCGCACCTGCATTCACTCGGAACGGTCTCGCCGCCACATAAGGGCTCTCTTCTGATTCCGAATGCACAAGGAACAACGCAAAAGATTGCGAACCAACGAGCATCCCCTCGCCCCGCACCATCAACGAGCAGGTATCCACGCAGACCCGGTCCCCCATTTCCAGTTCCTCGACCTTTGTTATCCGCGCGGTAGCTAACGGAATAGTGCCCATTGTGCTCGCATCCCGCATCTCCACCGCTCGTTTTATCTCTGACACATCGTCAGTATCAATAAGAACGCCATCAGCACCATATTCAAGCGTTTCAAGTGCCGTCCTCGCCTCTTCTGCACTCTGCACACCTGCTATTACCTTCGCTTCCTTGTGCTGCAATTCCGCAATGATATTCTCCAGCGGTATTATCTTCCAATCCTTTCCGATAACAATCACGTAATTACTGTAATCCGCGATATTCACGGCAAAGCGCTCATAATCCTTGCCGGTTAGCTCAATATAGCCCGCATTGGGCTTCATACCAAAAGTACGTTTCAACGCACCTAAAACGCGTGATTCGGTTATTTCAGATGGAATCTGCGTTGTGCCGTCACCTTCGCTTCGTTTACCATAAACCACAATATCCGCTTCTCCTTCTTCTTCTCCTCTTCCTTCATCCAACTCCGATTCTGCCGCAAATGCCGCTATGGTTATACGACCTAACTCCTCTACCTTTGCTATGTCCTCTGTTTCTACAAGCACGCCATCAACCCCTGATTCCAACCCCGCTGTAATTCGCGCCTTCCGCTCCTCCCATGTTCCCGCATCAGCATCAGCTTTTATCCAGATCTCTTTCTTCTCATTCATTTCCGCACCTTTTTATTTTAAGTTTTTAAAATGGTTTATTTAGTTGAACTTTTGAAATTGGAATTTTTCATAGCATTCCCATTGCCTCTTCTGCTGAAATGCCTTCATGCACTACCTTACACATTGCTTTCGTCATATTTGCCGGGTTCTTATGCTGAAACACATTTCTACCTATCGACACACCAGAGGCACCCGCGGAAATAGCATCTTCTACCATCTTCATCACTTCCGCATCCGTATTCGCCTTGGGCCCTCCTGCTATGATCACGGGCACTGGACAACCGCGTATTACATCCTTGAAGGAATCAGGATCACCAGTATAATTTGTCTTTATCACATCAGCGCCAAGTTCAGCACCAACACGAGCCGCATGCATCACCAGCCCTGGATCGTGCTCATTCTTCACCTTTTTACCACGCGGATACATCATCGCCAAGAGGGGCATGTTCCACTCCTCACATACCAGTGTGATCATCCCAAGTGCCTCAAGCATCTCCGGCTCGTTCTCCGCACCTACATTCACGTGCATTGAGACTGCATCAGCGCCTAACTTTATTGCTTCTTCTACCGTCGCAACGATAACTTTGTTTAAGGGGTCTGGTCCCAACGAAGTGCTCGCAGATAGGTGTATTATGAGCCCTATATCTTTACCATATCTCCGATGTCCCGCTATTACAATGCCCTTATGCAAGAGAACCGCATTTGCTCCTCCTTCTGCTACTGCATTCACTGCGCTCCTCATGTCCGTCAATCCGTATATTGGACCTGATGTTACCCCGTGGTCCATTGGAACAACAACACTTCTCCCGCTCTTCCGGTCTACGATCCTTTCCATCCGTATACTCTTCCCTATGCCCATCCCCTCCATTCTCTCTCTTATACTTGTCATTTTCTCTTCCCTCCTACCTCTTTCCTATCCTATGTCTTTACTTTTATACCCCACCATTTAGTTTGCAATTCGCATTTATCCTTATACCAAGTAATCGTAAAGTCCCCAAATTCATGGGCGCTATCGTCTCTATATTGAGATTCTTGCCGTAATATCTTCACCTTTATGTCCATCTTCTCACCCCAATGTGCATTTATGCACTTAGAAGTATAAAAATGTACACATATAAAACCCTCTATGCTGCACCGTCATCATGATTACTGGCACGGTGGCGCGATTGAAATAGGTCTTTACCTATTCAAGGTGCTTAGCCTCATACTAATCGTATAGTCTCCAAGTTCATGGGCGCTAACGTCTCTATATTGAGCTTCTTGTGGATTCCACTTGCCAATGCCATGCATTTGCTATTCTCCCCATGCATGCACATCACCTTGGACGGTAGAGGTCGTATCCGCCTCACGTATTCAATCAATTGATTACGGTCAGAATGTCCAGAAAAACCATCTATCGTCGCTATATCCATCTCTACTTTTATATTAACCATCCTGCCCTCATTTGAAAACTGCATCTCAGTCCACCCCTTCTGTATCCTCCTACCAAGCGTTCCTTCCGCTTGGTAACCAACAAAGACAAGAGTATTTTTTTTATCTCCGGCAAGTCCTTTCAGATATTCGAGCACAGGACCGCCGTTTAGCATGCCTGAAGTAGAAAGTATAATAGAGGGTTCCTTCTCCTCTATCACCTCCTTCCTCTTTTCTACATCGTTCACTTGAACAAAAATATCAGATAAAAATGGGTTCTTTCCCTGAAATATAGAATTCTTTAGACTCTTGTTGAGATACTCAGGATATGCAGTATGGACTGCCGTCGCCTCCCATATCATACCGTCTAAATACACCGGCACCTCCAATTGCATCACCTCTAATGCTATCATCACCTCTTGCGAACGACCAACCGCAAAAGCGGGTATTATAACTTTCCCCCCTTTCTTTATCGTCCGCTCTATCTCCTCTTTTAAATCCTTCTCCGCTTCTCGTCTCGACGGCTGTAAGTCATTCATACCGCCGTACGTAGATTCCATAACCAATGCTTCGAGCCTTGAAAAACCATTGAAGGCCGGGTCGAAAAGAAACGTGCGCTCATACTTGATGTCACCAGTAAATGCGATATTATAAAGCCCCTTACCTGCATGGAAATACGCAACCGAAGAACCCAGTATGTGCCCTGCATTGTAAAGGGTGAGCTTCACATCAGGTGCTATGTCTGTTACATCTCCATACTTCAACGGAATCGTATGTCTTATCGTATCTCGTATAAATGATGACTTATACGGTATCTTCTTTCCCTCCCGTGCTGAAACCTCTATATAGTCAAGCAGCAGGAGTGCCGTAAGGTCTCTCGTTGGTTGTGTCATGTAAACGGGGCCGTCATACCCAAAATAGAATAGAAGAGGCACTAAGCCAGAGTGATCAAGATGTGCATGCGTTATTACTACAGCATCTATATCACTTATCGGTAATACTTCAGGAGCATACAGGTACGGCGTTCCCTCTGAGCCCACACTCACTCCACAATCTATTAAAATCTTCGTCTCCGGCGTAGAAAGCATGAATGAATTTCTCCCTACCTCTCTGCATCCACCTAAGGCCGTTACACGCAGCCATTCATCTTCTTTTGTCTTATCACCGTATATCTTCCTTCCGACTTTCTTCAAAAATGCCTTCCTGAATTCGCTCTCCTCCCGTAGATATCGCCTTATGCTTTTTATTATTGTAGATTCTATTGGTGGTGCTCTGATAACGTTAGGCCGCCATCCTATCACCTTTGCGACTTCTCTCAGTGTTGTTCCATGCGTGCCTATCACCAATCCAGGCTTTTCGGCTTCTATTATTACCTCTGCCTTGTCCATATCGAAATAAATATCTTTTATGCCACCCTCCTCAGGTATGATATCATGAATAACCTTAGAGGCCTTTTCCGGATCCATCAGTATATCGCTACTTGGCCGAACCGATATCCTCTTCTTCAATTCCTTCGCTAATGTTCGAACTATAGCACCATCGTCAACGAAGGTCTGCGTGTCTTCTGTGTATATAACAAGTTCTGATCCTTCAAATTCCACACCGGTAATGCTCACAGTATCCGGTAATAACTCTACTATTCTCCTCTTTAACTCTAAAAGCGTTTCTTCTGCTGGCATTGTACATTATCTCCTCAATCGTCTTTTGTTTAGTCCCCTGCTGCGGCCATTTACTTTATATAGCCATATATTGCAATCCTTACTTCTACCCGTTAACTGCACGAGCAATCTGCTTTCTGTTCCTCTTCGTAAGTCCTAACAAATACCTGAATAAAGAATCAGTTAAGAGAATCCCTTATCTTTTTTATCCTCTCCTCGCTTATCGTCTCATACCTATCCTCAGTTATCACAACCACTTCCATCTCCCCGCCTGAGGCGCTGTCCCTCCTTATCGCAGAATACAATGCCTTTATCGCGAGCGCTGTCCCATCTTCCAGCGACATGCCTTTTGGATATCTATCCTCCAGCACACCATATGCAATAGGAGAACCAGAACCCGTGGATGCTACTTCCTTCTCCTCGGTATTGCCTCCAAGAGGGTCTATCGAGAATATGTGTGCCCCATTCCTGTCCATGCCTCCGAGCAGGAGTTGCACGATATAAGGGTAGAACCGCTGCCCGTTCAGCACATTAGACATCAACGTTGCCATTGCTTTTACCGTCATAGGCTCGTCTCTTCGTATCTTGTAAAGTTTCCCCTCTACTGACATCATTCTAACCAGTGCCTGCGCATCTCCTACTATCCCCGCCGTTGTTATTCCCAGCCGATCGTCCACCTGATAGATCTTCTTCGCTGTTTTAGAAGCAATAAAAGAGCCCATTGTCGCTCTCTTCTCGCTCGCCAGCACTACACCACCATCGCAGATTAAACCAACGGTAGTCGTCCCCTTCTTTACTTGATCCATTATTTCCATTGTTTATATTCCTCCATGAGTCGTTGTTAACTTCACATGTTTAACCCCTTTCAAACTCATTATACTTTCCGCCAACTCCTTTACCTTCTTCGCATCTCCCTGTATCACTATTATCTCAAAACAATTCTCCTTGTCTAAATGAATGTGTGTTGACGACTTTATCATGCCTATAAAATGGTGTTGCACTTCAGTTAGTTCATCGCCCAATCCCCTTTGGCCGTGGTCATAGAGATAGGTCACTGTCCCTATCTCCTCACCTGATTCACGCTCCATCCATTCATACTCTACGATATAGGCTCTAATCGCATCTCTTATCCCTTCAGACCTCGATGAGTACCCCCGCCCTCCTATTATCGTGTCAAACTTGTTCAACAGATTCGAGGGTAGAGACACCCCTATTCGAGTCAATCCACGCTCTTCTTCCATTTTCCTCCCTCCACGGATTCCAATATGCTTTTTATAATCTCTTCCGCCTTACAAAAGGCATTTGAATTATGCTTTTTTATACGGATAACCTTTGAATGAAAGCCTCTTTCTCTAAGCTCCCGCTCCAGCTTTTCTTCATCGAAAGCCTGATCATAACCTAACGCTATTATATCCGGGTTTATACTATATAAAGGTGCATATATATCTTCTTCGCTACCCAACATCGCTTTGTCCACCATTTTCAAAGCTGAGATCATCTGCAACCTCTGCTCCTCGGGTATAATCGGCGTTCTTTTTCGCTTCCTCACGTTTACATCTCTTCCAATAATAACGAAGAGCTCATCCCCCAGTTTCTTCGCTTCCTCCAAGAAAAGTAAATGCCCCGGATGAAGTATTTCAAATGTCCCTGTTGCCAAAACCCTTACCATCGCTGCTCTTCTCCTACTTTCAACATCTCTAAATCCCTTTCCGCTATTTTTAGCTCCCTCTCTTCTCCTTTAGAATTATAACATTTCCAGTTGTGCTCTTCATAAGGATAACATGCAATGATATGATAATTCCCGGTTTTGGAGAACATCAACAAATCTTGCTCTGAAGGTCTCGTAGCTGCTGGATGGGGATGGCTGTGAACAGACCCGACATAGCTAAGACCCATTGGCATCATATCCATTCGTATAATCGCATTTTCATCGGATGAAATCGTGCCCGGAAGAAAAAAAACGTCGGTTATAAGATCCCCATCAGTGCACAGCATCCCGATGAATTCCCGTGGATGATTAGATTTGCACACTTCCAGAATGAAATCCACGGTATCCTTTGCTATTCCCTCAATTTTCTTGATTTTGCGCATCTTTTCACTCTTTACTCGCTAACTAAATTTATTAGAAAGCATTATTTTTAAAAGATAAATCTCTTTGATTGCGATAGTGTAGTGTTATAACTTTTTACGAGAGATTAAAAACAAAATATCCTTCGGTTTTTACGTCTCCCGCCATAGGTAACGTTCCAAATTTTGCTCGTAATATCAAATCCGGCACCTCATAATTCAACACCTTTGCTATTCCTACGATTGACGTTGTAGGTCGGGGATTCACGTCCACAACGTATGCCGTTCCGTCTTCACCCAATACGAAATCTATCCCCACATAGCCGCTACAGTGGAGTATGGTTACCACCCTCTTACTTATGCGCATTATCTCGCTCTCTGCTTCACGCCCTATAAAATAAGGAACGAATCCCCCTTCGTAGCGCAGGCGTTCTCCCTCCGTCCTTATAAATTGCTTGTTTATTGTTAGTGGCAATACAGAGGATTCCCCCGCAATGATGCTGCTACTTATATCATCCCCTGTTATGAATTCAGTGATAATATGATCAGCGTTATTGTAGTGGGATAGAACTTTTTGATATTTCTCTGCATTCAGTATAAAAATGTCTTCCGATGCACATCCGTACCTTGGCTTACTCACGTACCTCTGCTCTTCATTTCTCTCTACTTCTTCCACGGATACGATTTTAGGCACAGGTATTCCTTCTCCGCTTAAAATTTTTGATGTCCGCATCTTATCAGCGCATATTTTTATAGAATCTGAAGGACAGCCCAAATTGACTGTATTCGACTCAATAAGCTCTGTAAGCGCGCATAACTGATCATCAGGAGCGATAACAATGCCTGCATCGCTCTCCTTTGATAGCTTATCCACTGCTGCTTCAAAATCAGTTTCCGCCTCAGGATAGACAACTTCATGCCCCATCCGCTCAAATCCCTCTTTTAGCGTTGAAAGCATCGCTTTTCCTTCTCTTAATAACGAGACGCTTTTTCCCTCGCCCACACCTACTGCATACTCAGCTACCAGTATCCGCATCCTATTTTATCTTATCTATTCACTGGCGCAAGTGATTTCCCGTGTTCAGCGAGCTTTGCTAACGCAAGGAGTATGTTAACAAAATAGTCATTATGCATGGATTTATCTAAGTCTTCCTCCCAGCTCTTCTTCATCTCGTTAAATCTCTTCGCCGTCGCTGCCGATAGTTTACCAATGCTGGAAGAATAAACAACCGCTTCTGCCCCGCCTGTTTTTTTTGTTTTTTCTACTTCTTTTGCTTCTTCCTTTCTCTCCTTTCGCATCTCTGTAATGGGGAAACCCATGGAATTTACCGCTCTCGTCACTGACGACCGTTTTATCGGCACCTCTCGTATCTTGTTCTCCTCCTCCAGAATCTCATCCACGGTTATCTTTCCCTGCTCTATCCTTTCATGGTATTTCTGTAGCCACTCAGGACCTTTTTCTGTTTTTTCGCCGGATTCAACGCTTCCCTTCGCTTCTCCCTCTTTCACTCCAGTCATCTTTCCGCTTCGCATCTCTGTAATAGGATAACCCATGGAATTTACCGCTCTTTTAACCGTTGCTATCTTTATTGGCTCCTCTCGTATCTTGTTCTCCTCCTCCAGGATTCCCTCTACGGTCATCTTTCCCTGCTCTATCCTTTCATGGTATTTCTGTAGCCACCCAGGACCTCTTTCTGTTTTTTCGCCGGATTCAACGCTTCCCTTCGCTTCTCCCTCTTTCACTCCAGCCATCTTTCCGCTTCGCATCCCTGTAATAGGATGCCCCAGGGCATTTATCGCTCTCGTCACTGATGATATCTTTATTGGCTCCGCTCGTATCTTGTTCTCCTCCTCCAGGATTCCCTCTACGGTTATCTTTCCCTGCTCTATCCTTTCCTTGTATTTCAATATCCAACTTGGTGGCCGCTCTATCCTCCCCATCTCATCTCCATCCCAGTGTCTTTCTCACAACTAATAAAATATTTATATATTAATTAAAGAAAGTGTAAATAAAGGATATGATAGGTGGTGATTTCAAATTCCCTGTGGAAAGAAGCGAAAGCTGGCAAAGATGCGGAAGCACAAGTTGAAGAAGAGACGTAAGAAGATGAGATATAAGAAGTAGGCCTGTACGCTGCTGTTGCGTGATTCTATCTTATTCCCTGCAATTTTTTAGCCTTTTATTTTTTTCACGTCGTACTCATCATATATACTCCCCACTATTTCCTCTAAGAGGTCCTCTAAGCTAACCAATCCCTTTGTTCTTCCTTCTTCGTCCACAACAATTGCGATGTGAAATTTACCCTCACGGAATTTGTTAAGAAGGTCATCTACTCGTGCTGTTTCCGGTACAAAATAAGCGGGCTTCATCAGCTTTTTTAGTGGAATGGTACTATCATTCGCGTTTATCAGCAAATCTTTCGCATATAAAATCCCCACAATATTGTCCTCAGTCCCCTCGAATACAGGAATCCTTGAATATCCATACTTTTTTATTAGTTCTACAGCGGAATCCACACTTTGATGAGCTTCGAGGCAGACCATATCCTCCTTTGAGATCATCACGTTCTTTACGATGATATAGTCCAGCTTGAGCACGCCGGTTATCATCTCTTTTTCATCCTCTTCTATTGCTCCGTCCTCTTCTCCTATATCAAGAAATGTCTTTACCTCTTCCTCAGATAGCAATCTTCTCTGCTGCATCTCCAAACCTAACATCTTACCAAAAGCGTTTGTCATAACCGAAACAACTTTTGTAACAGGACGCAATACGAAAATCAAAATCGCCAACGGCTTAGAAACAGCGATAGAAAATCGTTCGGCATGGTATACGGCAAGGGTCTTGGGTATGATTTCACCAAAAGTGAGGATCAAAAAAGTCATCACACCTATTGCGATGCCTACGCCCCAAACGCCGAAATACTCTATGGCGATAGAGGTAGCCAATGCAGACGCTGCGATGTTCACTATATTGTTCCCGATAAGCACGGTTGTGAGCAAAGCGTCAGGCTCGTTCACTATTTTCTGGACGGTATCAGCGCCTTTCACACCCCTTTTTAGCAGAGACCTGGCTTTTACCCTACCCATCCTAATTAGAGCAGTTTCGGAGCCAGCGAAGAATCCAGACAGTAGTAGTAGCACAAATAGAACGATAATTTTTGCGATGAGCCACGACACCTTAGTTCTTATTCCCTCCGGTTATATTTATGTTTTAGGTACTTATAAATTTATCGCAGGCACACATAGAAAGGGGGACGCAGGTAAAAGAGAGAAAAGGAGGATAAGTGGAGGCGTAAGATGAAATATGAAGGAACTGACAGAAGTAAG
Source organism: Methanosarcinales archaeon (assembly GCA_030621945.1). Classification (GTDB taxonomy): domain Archaea; phylum Halobacteriota; class Syntropharchaeia; order Alkanophagales; family Methanospirareceae; genus JACGMN01. Next base: position 11,236 of record JAUXGS010000003.1, read on the forward strand.
GATGTTAAAAGAAGGCAGGTACGTTATTATGGACGATGAGCCGTGCACGATAATGAGCATAACCACTTCAAAGCCAGGAAAGCATGGAGCGGCGAAAGCGAGAATGGACGCGATAGGCGTATTTGATTCGCAAAAAAGATCTGCCGTTCATCCGGTTACTGCGAAGTTGTATGTGCCAATAATAGAGCGGAGGAGTGGTCAGGTGCTCTCGGTTTTGGATGATACAGCGCAGATTATGGACCTTGAGGACTATTCAACTATTGAACTTAAAATACCAGAAGAATTGAAGGCGAAAGGACGGATTGCGCCTGCCAAGGAGATATCTTTTTTACAATATGAGGGAAAATACAAGATAGATATAAAATAAAATTAGAGAAGGTGGATAAAATGGTAGAGAAGAAGCTAATAGGAAAAATTACGCATTACTTCTCGAAGATAGGGGTGGCTGTGGTAGAGTTGAGTGACGATATAACGGTAGGGGCGAAAATAAGAGTGGAAGGGGCAACAACCTCTTTCGAGCAGGTTATCGATGCAATGGAGATAGAAAATAAAAAGGTGGAGACCGCTACGGCGGGGCAGTCAATCGGGCTGAAGGTGAAAGAGCAGGTAAGGTTACACGATAGTGTTTACAAAGTAATGGAAGCGGAATGACGAAAAAGCAGAAAGAACGCGAGAGGAGAAACGTAAGTGAAATCATGGTAAAGGATGTCGCTTACGTGGCAGTGCCAGGGACGAGAGAGGATGTAATGGATATTTTCAAGGAAAAACACATCTCAGGCGTTCCGGTTGTTAAAGATGGAAAAGTGGTGGGTGTCGTTACGAGACAAGATCTGTTGAGAAATCCTGACGAGGAACAGGTAGCATTGCTAATGAGAAGGGACCCCCTTGTAATCAGTCCAGAAGCGACCATTGCAGAAGCGGTTAAAGTTATCCGTTCGTCTGCTATACGCCGTTTACCGGTAGTGGATGTCGAGAAACTCGTAGGGTTGGTAACAGTTGCTGATTTCATTAGAGAAATAGCGAGCTGGGAGGATAAGACACCCATAAACGGTTACATAAGAGATAAGACCATCGCTCTGTGGGACGAGATGCCGTTATCAGTTGCAGGTCGACTAATGGAACTTGCGAGGGTGAAAGCAGTTCCGGTTCTCAATTCAGAGTTCGAAATAGCGGGATTGATAAGCGATCAGGATTTGATAAATGCTGCGGTAATAGAAGAAGGGATGGGACATTCGGACTTATCTTTGGGCTCTGACGGAGACCACTGGTCATTAGATGGGATGAGGGATACAATGAAACTTTACTATAGTGTATCGAGGATAAGATTGCCAGATAAGCTTGTAAAGGATGTAATGGTGAAGGAAGTAATTACAGTGACTCGCAATTTTGAGGTGGGTGCATGTGCAAAGATGATGGTCGAAGGTCGGTTCGACCAGCTTCCCGTTATTTCTGCGCGAGGGAAGTTGATAGGTATGCTCATTGATAGAGATCTTTTACGGGTTTTACTTCAGTAGTTTGGAAGGGGAAATAGGCTTTTTAGTAGGGATTTTTAGGCAGAGCGGAACACGCTACGAGAATAGAGTAGTAGCGCAATCAGAAGTGCAAATCAAAAATGTTTTTTCTTTGGAAGAGAAAAACGGTGCTAAAAGAGATTAGAAGGATACCTGCTTCTTATTTTATTTTAAAAATTAGTGTTCTAAAATAAGAGGGACGAATGGGACAATAAGATATGGTTGGAGCAGGTAAAGAAGGGAGGAAGGATGAAACCGCAGAACTCGCTCGTAGAAGGGGCTTTATATGGCAGGCGTTTGAGATTTACGGTGGTGCAGCGGGTTTTTATGATTACGGGCCTTTAGGCGCATTGTTAAAAAGACGAGTAGAGGGAAAATGGCGAGATTTTTACAGGCGCGAGGGCTTTTACGAGATTGAGACCACGACCATTGCACCGAGGGACATATTTGAGTCGTCAGGGCACTTGGAGAGCTTTACAGATCCCACAGTGGTATGCAAGAGCTGCAAAAGCGTTTTCCGTGTGGACGAAAATGTGAATGTAGATGTGAAATGCCCGGAATGTGGTGGAGAGCTTGAAGCATCTGGCGAGTTAAATCTGATGTTCCAGACGAGAATAGGTGTGGCTAAAGGTGAAGGTGACGAACAAGCAGTTAGGAAAAGCGAAGGCTATCTGAGACCTGAGACTGCACAGGGCATCTTCATCAATTTTCAACGCTTGCTGAAGTTCAACCGTGATAAACTGCCTTTAGGTATAATACAAATCGGGAAGGCGTACCGGAATGAGATCTCACCGAGACAAAGCCTTATTCGACTGCGGGAATTTACGCTGGCCGAGGTGGAACTTTTTGTAGACCCTGCGGAGAAGAACAACCACCCAAGATTTGGGGAAGTAAAGGATAGAAAGCTGAGGATCGTTCCAAGTGACGGTGAAGCGGAGGAAAAGAGTGTAGAGGAAGCGGTTAGTCGTGGGATAATTGCAAATGAGTATCTTGGCTATCATATAGCGAGAGTGGATGAGTTCCTGGAGAGCATAGGACTTCCACGCGCTAAATTACAATTCCGGCAGCATCTGCCGGATGAGATGGCGCATTATGCAACAGATTGCTGGGATGCCGAGTTCCTTAGTGATAGGTATGGCTGGATGGAGATCGTGGGTGTAGCGGATCGAGGTGATTATGATCTTTCAGCGCATGCATCGTCTTTGAATGTTGATATGCACGTGCATACCGAGTCCGGGAAGGTAGTACCGCACGTCATTGAGCCTTCGTTTGGAATAGATCGGATAATTTACGCGTTGCTGGAGAGCGCGCTGTATGAAGAGCAGGTGGGCAAAGAGAAAAGAAAAGTGCTCCAGTTTA
>JAUXGS010000221.1 GCA_030621945.1 Methanosarcinales archaeon
CATTCGGGCAATCCAAAAAGTAAGTCCCTTAGTGGACATTAAAGTAGTTGCCGAGAAGGGTGCGTCACCAGTCAAGCAGAAGGGATTTGAGGTGGTTCCCTGCTGGGATAGGAATGAAAATTACGTAGAACCAATCATCAGCAATATAAAGGATGCAGATATCATTCATATTCAACATGAGTACGGCATTTACAAGCTCGATGACAGACTCCCAACGCTGCTTACGAGATTGAAGGCGGAGAGAAAAAGGACGATAATAACTATCCATTGTATAAGACCAAGCCAATTCTGTGAAAGAGGGGTGGTGGACGAGAATTTCGTTAAGATAATTGCTGAACTTGCTGACGAGGTAATTGTCCATCTTGAGTCGCAGAAAGCGATATTGGAGCGGCTCGGAATACCCGCGGAGAAGATACATATTATCCCCCATGGTACAGCACTCTGTGATGCCGATAAGAACGATTCGAGGAAGAGGCTTCATTTACCAGAAGAAGGCAGGATAATTACTGCGTTTGGTTTTATCAGTCCCTTTAAGGGGCCGGATGTTTTGCTTGAAGTGCTCAAGGAGATAAGAGAAGAAGTCGAAGATGTGTATCTATTTATTGCTGGCGGTCTTGTACCAAACGCATCAAAAAAAGCGGAAGATTACGTAGAATCACTCAGAAGGAGAATAAAGGAACTTGACCTTACAGATAAAGTGATATTTCCCAATAGATTCATTCCAAACGAGGAGATACCCTACGTATTTGGAGCATCAGATATTGTTTTGTTCACTCATTATCACGAAGATAGGTCTGTTTCTGGTGCTATTCATCTTGCTATAGGAGCGAAGAAACCGGTTATTGCCTATCGAGTACCGAAGTTTGAGGTGGTAAAAAATATTAGTGACGAACTGCTTATTCTTCCGGGTAACGTATCAGGAATTGCAAAAACTGCTATTCGCCTCTTTAAGGATAATGAATTTGAGCGGTATGTACTCGAGAGAACGGAAAGCTTCCGGAGAGAGATCGCATGGCCGGTAACTGTGCGCAAACATTTACGATTGTATCTGGGCGTGGAGTAGGAAATGGAGAGGGTCATGGTGTTTCATGGGGTGATAAGTCAAAGAAATGAAAATAGCAATGATGAGCCGATGGAATGCCACCTGTGGCATATCTGCGCATGCTGAACTCGTGGGAAGGGAATGGGTGAAAAAACATGACCTTACCGTATTTGCCCCCACCTTAGAATCAGCCACTGATTGGCATCATAATCCCATAGAGAAAGAGGATGAAGAGTTTGTAATACGGGGCTACGAGCAGCCGGAGAGTATCGGAAAAACAGGCTGGGTAGACGAAAGGCTGTGGAAAGAAGATTACGATGTACTCGTTATTCAGGGATTAGAACTATTGCCCATCCCAACTCTGCTGGAGATGTTTCCAAAGACAGAAGCAAAGAAAGTGCTCGTATGGCATGTAGGGAAACTACCGATATATAAAGAGTTGTATAAGCTAAAGTTCGACGCGATTGTATGCTTTGACTTTCGATTTAAAAACATGCTCAAGGGAAAATACCCTGAGGAGATAACCCATATAATTCCTTTCCCATGCCACCCAGTCGCTAAAGTTAAAGTTACGGTTAAAGGAGATAGCGATAAAAAAAGAGCAAGGAATGAGCTTGGCATGCCAAGCGATAAAACTATTCTATTCTCCTTTGGGAAACAGCCTCTATCTGAGTATAAGGATTATCTCTGGTTAGCGAACGAATTAAAAGAAAAATATGACTTGAAATATTTTGTCATTCGGTCTTATGGGGATTCACCTCCAGAAAGTGACTTCTTAGAAGTTCGAAGGGGAAGACCAGAATACGAAGAGATATATAACTATTTGCGGGCAGCGGATATCTTCCTCTTGCCAAGGTCAGAAACAGAAAACATTGTGGTCTCCAGCACTGTTTTCCAATGTTTGGGGGCGCTCACACCTATTGTGGTTCCAGAAGTGGGGTATGTA
>JAUXGS010000165.1 GCA_030621945.1 Methanosarcinales archaeon
AGTAGTGCGAGAAAGGTCTCTCTCACTTTGGGATCTTCGATTTTATCTGCAGTTCCGGATAGCAACTCAATCATTGGAGTGATCTTAACGGTAAGAAAACGCTTCAAGAGCTCGCCACAACCCTCAGTTAAAGAGGTATTTATAGAATAGAGATTTTTATTTCCCTCTCTGCTAACTTCAAGCAGCGGCATCTTTTTCAGTTCCATCAAACATCGGCTGATCAATCCCCGGCTGTAGCCCGTGCCTTCTTCTATCTCCCTCTGCGTTACCGGACAGGACTTGAAGAGCAAAAACCCCCAGACACGCCCCACCGATTCGCCTCCTAAACCCCACTGCTTCCCTATTTTCGCTAACGAATCTAACACTTCTTGCATCGCTACTTCACTCATCTTTTCTTCATCATCCACCCATATTTTACTTTTTACTAAAATGTAAAAATAGCAGTATGTAAATAAAGGGTTCCCTAAAAAACCAGAAAGTGTCTCATTTATTTTTTGGGATGTGATGTCTAATTTGACTGTACAAGCATTACTTTCATATTAGCCTATACGCCTCTCAGCTCTTTCAACAGCCTCTCTATATATCTAAACCTTGCTTCCAGCGTCGTTTTCTTACTTTTTGCATTTATGATTTTCAGGTCTGGTATATCGGGATTGAGCCATTTACTTACTTCCCTCCGCTCCGTCGGCGGCTCACCACGCTTCATCGTGTTCACATATTTATTCAGTGCATTCGCCATGTGCGTTGCCGCGGAGCTGAGTAACCAGCTTTTGATGCTTTTGGAGTTCTTGTATTCCCGCATGAGTTTAGGTGCGATCTTCAAATCGTGATCTATGCACTCACCCATGAGCTGCCAGTGCTCCGGCGTCATCTTCGCTATGGTAAACGATTCCTCGTTATTTAAAACCGAGCCGCGCATTGAAACGAAGTTCATCGGCACGATAAGCGACGAAGTGCCTGTCAAATCATCTACCAACACGATGCTTCGTATTACGTCATCCTCAGTTTCACCTGGAAGCCCGTTTATCATTGTTCCAGCGCAAAACCAGTTATTATCATCGAGAATCCCGAAAGCTTGTGTGACTATCTCCTGCCACTCATCCGCGGGTGAGGGTAACGCTTTGCCTCGCATGTGCTTCGCGATCAGTCTTGCACTTCCAGTCTCTATCCCGGTTTGTGCACCCAGCCAGTCCTGATCGAGCATGGAGTAGCACGTTTCTGAAACCGCATTAAGCAGATCGGGATTATGATAAACCGTAGCGAGAGCTATATGGCTCGCCCCAACACTCTCTATTCCTTCAACAGACGCAACACTCCGGATTAGATTGAGAACCCGCTCATCATCCGGTGCTATCTTTTTAGCGCCGTAACGCAGAATATCCTCGGAATGGAGACATATTGAACGCTGCCCCGCTGCTACATTCGTCTCCACGTCCCTTACAACATGCTCTATGGATTTGAAACGAAGCTTCTGCATGGTCGGAGTGCAGAACGAGCAGCCTCTTCCGCAGCCCCGGCTTATCTCCACCAGACCGTGGATTGTAGCACCTCGAATGTTGAGTATCTCCTCTGCGCCTGGCTCTCTTCCATTTATTATCCTCGATGGCAGTTTCTCACCCGCGAGTATGGATTTGAACATTTCCGGCACGGTGAGTTCACCCTCGCCAAGATGAACGTAATCTATGTTGAGTTTCTCCATGACCATTTCATCAGCTAACTGCCACGCCGCTTTGCCACCTGCTACTACTATCTTCTCTTTCATTACCGGCTTACTCATCAATTCAAAGAACTTCACACGGTTGTACGGTGGTCCGGTATTCACCATATCAACGAACTCCGAAGTCGGAGGATTGATACCTAAGAAATCGTGTCCGCTAATTCCTATTATCTCCGTCCTGCTGCCAACCACACGCTCCAAATCACGTGGATGGACAACCGCCACTTCATCCGCGCCAACCACTTCCGCTAAACAGGATTCTACAATTCTGAGTCCGAAATCGGCATACAACGCCATACCGTTCTCCCTCGGCACAGGCGGTGAGAAAACGTTGAAATAAAACCAATCAGGGATAATGCCCCGCGGCATACAGGTAGAGAACCCTACAAATATCCCCCACCTATACCTGCTCATCATTGTTTCATCTGCGGTTAGCACGATTTTGGGACTGTTATTTGTTCTTTGGGATAACATACACGATTTTTTCATCTTTATTCTTATTCCTCACGAGCTTCATTCTCTGCGCTTTCAACCATTCTCAGATAAGCGATTGCATGCTCAACTTTCTCGCTGAGATGTTCGAGGTCTTTTTCACCCTCAAGAACTTCATCAAGCTGCTTGAGATAAGCCATAACCTTCTCTCGTTCTGCTTTTATCAACTCCACGAAGTTCACGTTCGCCATATACACGTTCTTTTTGATGCTTCTGACCCGTTCCACCAGACCTATCCGTATGAGCGTGTTAAGATAGTTTATAGTGGAAGAATATGCGTAGTCTGTTTTTCCCCCTATTTCTTCCGCGGATAGCGGCTCACGAGATGTGATAAGCACTGCGTAGATGGCACTGCAGCCTTCTGCAAAGCCCCAGTTCATCATCAGCGCTTTCACTCGCCTGACCGCGCGGTCCGCGGTTTTTTCATCTTTATCGGATTGCATTCTTAGAGATGCCATAATTATTATAAATACCATAATTAATATAAACATCATGGAAGAAAAAGAGAGTGAGGTAACAAAAACTGTTAGGGAGGCGGTGGTGAAAACGGTCGAGAAGGGAGAAGACATAAAAGAAAAGACGAGTGAGATTACCAGAGATGCTGTTAAGAAGGCTTTGGAAGGAGTGGGCGTTACACGGGAGAAAGTGGAATCCGTGGCTAAAGCCGCAATGAAAGGCACAATCGAAGGCGCACAGAAGGCAAAAGTGGAGACTTCTGAGATTGTCAAAGCGGCTGCCGAGGGCATAATTGAGGGTACGAAGCAGGCGGGTGCCAAAGCCGCTGACCTGACGGAGCATGCTGCAGAAGCCGCTCTGGACGCTGCAAAAGGAACGGGCGATAAAGCTGTAGACATGG
>JAUXGS010000016.1 GCA_030621945.1 Methanosarcinales archaeon
AAATTCGGTAATTACGGGCTTAGATGGCCTTCCAATCCTGTGGGAGAATTCAAGCGAAGTTTCTTTAATATCGGCGGCGAGTGTGGCGGCTCTCGGTGCTATTGAAGAGATGCTAAAGCAAGTGGGAGAGGGGAAGCTGGAAAACATACTCGTGGAGTCGGATTCTGAAAAGGTGTTTATAAAGAAGATAAGAGAGGAACTTGTTCTCATTCTTTTTGCTCAGAGAAACGCCAATCTGGGATTGATAAGGTTGGAGATGCGAAGAGCGACGAAAAAAATCGAGGATATATTTAAAAAATCGGGATGAGTAGGGAGAAATTTTAAGTGCGCCTAACCTTTTTATATTGCGATCGCATACACATTATCCTGAACGATGAGCGGGTAAGCATGGATTTTCTCATGGCAATCAGTATTTTCGTTTTTGGACTCGTGCTCCTCAATTACTCTCTATGAAACCACCGTTCGTGCTAAACAACCTCAAAAGGCATGGCATGCGGTTTCAGACACAAAACCATCTGAGGGTTATAAAACATCGACTTGGTGAGTTGCTGCTGTGGTACTATGATTCCGGAGTTTCCTTCTTTTGTCTCTGAGAACATTCGTTACTGGAACTATGGCACGTTAGTTATATTCAGGATAGGATATGTCGCAGATATACGTCATGATACAAAAAGTTTTAATCTACTGTTTTAGTAGTTTGATAGATGAATAAGCGACGCGTGCTTGAGGAGCTAAAGAAGAGTCCGAAAAAAGTTCGCTTTGAAAAGTTATGTACGATTGCGGGGGTTTTTGGTTTTAGGTTGAGAGGTGGGAAAGGCAGCCATCGGATTTATGTGCGTGATGGAGTAGAAGAGCTATTGAATTTTCAAAATGTGGGTGGTAAGGCAAAACCTTATCAAGTTAGACAGCTTATAAAATTAATCGAAAAATATGGTTTATTATAGGAGGAGAACGATGTATAAATACGCGATAGAGATATTTTATAGCGACGAGGATGAGGGCTACATCGCAGTAGTACCTGAGCTGCCGGGCTGCTCGGCATTCGGTAAAACAGAAGAAGCGGCATTGGAAGAGGTTAAAATCGCTATCGAACTGTGGTTAGAAACTGCCAAAGAAGAAGGACGTGAAATACCGCAACCACAGGGAAAAGAACTCCTCAACACACTTTATGAAACTACCGTTCGCGCTAAACAGCCTCAAAAGGCGTGACATGCGGTTTCCTGGCATAAAACCATCTGAGGGTTATAAAAACATCGATTTGGTGAGGTGCTACAAAGGAACGATATTGCGTGTTTATATTGCATTAAACAGTACCTTGTCGAGGGATCCCCTTAAATTAGTGCCCTGCTTATTTCCACATCTTTACACATAAGCAAAAACCCAGAAAAACTTTTATCACACATATTAATAATATAAGAGTAAATCTTAGATAGAGTCAAAATTACGGCAAGGAACCTATACCAATGGCAAATGCATTCGTTGTAAATTGCAGACCCCATAATTGGGAGGCTTGTGATAGAGAAACTATCTTCGGACTTAAAGAGGGAATTGGTCTACCATCCCTAAAAGAGGGAGATATAATCCTATTCAGAATTAGTGGCCCTAACTATGGAGTAAAGGCCATTTGGTATTTTGAAAAAGCAATGATGGTTGACCAGACCGTAAGAGTACCCTGGACAGACAGCAAATATGGTTGGATAATAAAGTGTAAGCCTATAATCAAATTATCGAGAGTTTTTAGTGAAGATTTTCAAACTTCGTCGAAAAAGTCGGCAAAAATTTCTGACTTCTATGCTGGAGGTATAATTAGATCTATCGTATCACTAAAACCACGTCAAATTAAAGATTATCTCCACAACATTTTGAACGAATTTCAAAGTGAAGTTGGCGGGACTTTCGATTATTTTGGCGAAAAGAAAATTGTAAAGCAATTTCTTGAAGAATACTTAGACTCGCTAAATCTAAAAGAGACAGCTATTAAACCACCTTCAATTACCTCATCTGAAGGAATATTAGCCGAGGAAGAGGATTTAGATGCGTCTGAAAAGGAATTAGAGCTTCCAGCTGTTACAAAAGGCAAAAAATCGAAGCCACTCTATGGCATTGTCGGAGAAAGAATCGACCTTCCGATCCTCAACTACGCACCGCTAAATGAAAAAGGTGTGATTCTCCTATTTGGCTACTATCTTCAAGACTTAGGAATTTCGCATGTAGAAGAAATAAAGAGTGGCTTTCCTGATGCAATTGCAATGCAGTCAATTGGGAACGGCAAATATAAGCGGATAAGAATTGAATTTGAATTCCGAAGTAGTTCATTTATCAGACATAATCACCCAATTGATGAGTGTGACGTAATCGTTTGTTGGATTCATGATTGGCATGATTGCCCTCTTGAAGTCATTGAATTACAAACTGCTTTATTTAATCAAGACTGATTAATTTGTTTAACTTTTTTAGATTATAAAAGTTATCTAACAATGGTTTCAAGGCGACCGAAGGGCTCTGTTTCGAATCTGATTTTCATAGTCCAGCATCAAACTTGCACTAAAACTGGAGGGTCTAGTGCCCGCTACCTTCGGCACCTTAAACTAAACGTTAGAATTTTTTTGAGGTTTTAATACAACACTTATTGAAGCGCAATCCTCGTCTCGTTTGGATCCAACCCCTTCCACTTTACGGCGAAGCCTAAGTGCGTTAACACTTCGTCTACATTTGGCGACCTCATAGCTTCAATAACCCTCCGTGCCTCTACATACTTATTTATAGACAACAGCTTCTCCTTTACTTCTCCCAGCAGCTCCTTTCTGACAATAACATCCTTAAACACCACATAGTCCGGGTGCGTCACACTTGCTCGTATCGCATCCTGACTCATCGCGTATTTTTGAGCGATTTCTTTAATAAGAACTATATCCCCCTCCAGCTCTATCTTCGTTTCCTTCAACTGCTCAACCTGTTTCGTTATCGCTTCTTGTTCGATCTCCGCTAAATAGCGGACGACATCACCAATCGGAACTTTTTTGCTGTACAGTATCACAGGTTGATCGAGACCCAGATCGAACTGCGCGGCATTGAAGCATGCTAAGTTTTTGTCGATGGCCACCAGCATCGTAAACGGTAAAGCTCGCAGCTTTGCCAATTTCCTCTTTATATATGAGTCAGTCCAGAACCCGACTATCTCAAAATAAGTTTCTATCTCCAGCTCTTTATGCCTGAACTTGAAATCCGGAATGAACACGCCTTTTTTCGTGAAAATCACGTCGGGCTCGCGTATCAACTCCCAGCTCTTTGCTACAGGTAACGATAAAAACTCGTTATAGAATCTTTTTTCAATGCTGCTGTCAAAGGTCGTTTTTGCCGCTTCGCTCGCCAATTCTTCACTCAACAACAGATTTCTGTCCCGACTGTCTAGGATGAAATGATAAATCCTCGGTGTGTCTCGTCTAATAACAATCTCAGCATCTATTTGCCAACTCTCACTTCTTACAATAGAGGGTAGCAGTTTCGCCAGCGACGTGCCGTACTTCTCGCTCAATTTCAGCAATGACGACGCTCCTTCAACCCTTATTCTATCTCGCCCCTCCTGGAGATACATCAGGCCAAAATACTTTATTGCTCTGAAAATCTCTGGCGCTTTGCCTTTAACTGCGATGGTCATACCAGTGGATTTGAATAACAGCGTTTGAGCCAGTGCGAGATTGTACCATTTCAAGAGCGCTTCAGGACTCAAAGGCTCAAAATTCTCTAAAATAACCTCTGATTCCTGGTCTGCCCATAACGACTGCTCCAAATCCTCTGCTGGGATGGTCAGATTATTGGCAACAGATTCGATAACCTCTGCTCTTTCTTCTCTGTTCGTAACCTTGCTCTCAGAGGCGATCTCGAAAACCGCTCGCCGTGCAAGCACAGGTTCGATGATGAACTTCGATCTAAACGTGCATCGCCGCTCCAAGAGCGTTCTCAAGCCACGTACACGTTTGAAATTCAAGCCCTGTTCAAGTTCCTCCAGGAGTTCATCTATTTCGCTCTTCTTCTTGCCTGTTAAATTTTTGTAAACGTCTATAAGCTCTGCTGCCAGTTCGAGGTGTTCTGCGGTAAGCTGAGCGAAATCGGGATATATCCTGTCCTTTTTTATCCTTGTGATGAGCAGGTCACTTGGTAGCATGTTTGCGTCTCCTCGAAATACCAATCTCAGTCGTACCTTTTGATACAATTTCGTATAGAACAGCAAGTTTACCCTCCTTCTTTCGCAATATCCTGCCTAATCGCTGCTTATATTCCCTTTTGCTCCCGCTGCCACTCAGAATAACACCAACGGATGCTTCTGGCACATCAATGCCCTCTTCCAAAACCTTGGAGGTTACTATCGTTTTATACTTGCTCGTTCGAAAATTATCTAAGATTTCCGCTCGCTCATCTTTCTGCGTGGTATGCGTAATCGCAGGTATAAGGAACTCTTTGGAGATCGCATAGACTAACGAATTGTGCTCCGTAAATATTATCATCAGTTCACCGAAATGATTCTCCAGAATTTCAGATAGGACTTGTAACTTCGATTGTGAGTTTAACGCTGTGCGTCGCGCTCGGTTTCGTGCCAGCAACGCCTCTCGCGCTCTTGGGTCTCGACCACTCCTCATAACGAGCAATCGGAAATCTCGCGGTGATCTCAAAACGACATGCTTTTCTTTCAAGAAATCGGTGAATACCGCGTGATATTTTTCGTATTCCTTTCGTTCGTCATCCGTTAAATCAGTAACGATCTTCCGCGTTGTATATTCCGCTAAATGCGTGCCTTTTAGTTTATCAACGCCGATTTCGTAAACCTTCCCGCCTACCAGTCGTTCGAGCGCTTTATGGAGGCCATCTTCTCGTTCGTACGTTGCGGTTAAGCCCAGCCGGTACGGAGCAACAAACATCTCGGCTATGTTCGTATAGCCCGGTGATGGCAGATGGTGCACCTCATCAAACACCACGAACAAGAAACGATTGCCAAGCTCTTCCGCCCGTAAATACGCGGTGTCGTACGTCGCTACGGTTATTGGCTTTAATACGTGGCTTTCACCGCTGTAAGTGCCAACTTCCAGTCCAAACTTCTCCTCCAGCTCGTGTTTCCACTGCTTTAATAGTTCCAGCGTTGGCACGACAATCAGCGTAGGTACATTCAACACGGAAATTGCTTTTATCCCTATTACCGTCTTGCCCGCACCGGTCGGTAAAACCAGAACGCCATTCCGTGTTCGAAGCCAGGTATGCAATGCATCCTTTTGATAATCGCGTAAGGTCACATTACACTTCAAATGCGGCATTGGCAGCACATCCAAAACGGTATCTTCGTAATCGAGTTTGGAGAGTTTGAGATACTCTATCAAATCGCGGTAGAACATACCCAAGCATCTATAACAGCCGGATCTCGTGTCCCACACTGTATGCGGCAACTTGAAATTGCTCTTTACAACAAGTGTTCCTTTCTCGAAGCGTAACGTTATCACGGTAATCTTATTCCAATTGAGGATTCAAGAGATAAAATTCTATGCCCTACAATCGCGTACCAGTTCTTCCACGTTTTCCATTACAAATCTTTTTATACGTTCTAACTCTTGACAACGCTCAAATCGGGCCTCAGTTCTTTTTAGTATCTCCTCAGTGGTGAGTTCCGGCGCCATTCTTATATAATCCAAAACATAATGCAAATACCACGCCGTTACATATTCACTCCCTTTTTGACGCGCAAACATTAACTGAAGGTACTTAGGAATCTTCATTATCCTTTCAAAATCGTGCGTCCTTACTAATCGCAAAATAATCGTTTTTCCTTCTCGTTCACAGAACTCCATAAACTCCAGAGTTTTGTCAGGAAAGTCACTTAAATGATTGACAAAGTCCGCAATTTCTTCGGATAGTCCCATCTTCTCCGCCCATTTATCATGAATTTCCCACTTCGGCATAATAATCTCTGATTAACTTAATACCCTCGCCAATAAATAATAAGGGGCTGATTTTTATTACAATAAGTAGTAAAAATGAATGCAAACGATTTGTCTCACCACTCGATAACAAAGAGCAAAACGGAGTGGGATAAGGCATTTAAAATGATGCTGAAAACCAGCTTCTTTTGGCAAAGTTTTTCTTAAAAAGAAAAGGTTTGTTGATAAGTCAAACCTTTAGAAGAGGTTCAATCCAATCAACCCTTTAAAAAAGTTTTGATCCAAAATTAAGTTCTTTGGGCTGGGAGTGCTGATGGGGGGATGTCCCTTACTCTTTCAACCGTTCAAATACCTGTATTGCAGTAATCAAATCCTGAAATGCAACGCCGGTTGATTTGAAGAAGGTTATATCCTCTTCGCTCGTCCTGCCCTTTACTTTCCCGAGCAGAACGTCACCCAGCGGAACCAAATCCTCTTTTACCACTGTTCCTTTTTCTAATCCTTGATATATCTCACCTGAATGTATGCACTGCGCTAAATCATCAACGAATACCCCGCATTTCTTCAGCACTTCCGGCTCGAACTCTATCTTCGTTTTCGAGTCCGCACCAGCACCGTTAAGATGCATCCCTGGCTTTATCAGATCAGGTGAAATGAACGGTTTCGTGGCTGGAGTCACCGTTAATTATGTCAGAATCTATTGCGTCTTCCAAGCTGACGATTGAGATTTCAATGCCAAATTCCTGCTCATATTCCGCTTTAAATTTTATCGCACGTTGTTCTGTGCGATTGAACACCTTTATTTTATCAATAGAATGTCTAACCGCCAGTATTGCCTTGACCTGGTAAGGAGCTTGCTTTCCCGCGCCTATTATACCAAGCGTTTCGGAATCTGTCCTTGCTAATGCTTCAGTAGCAACACCCGTAGCAGCACCGGTTCTATACGCGGTCATCTCCTCAGCCTGTAGTATCGCAATCAATTGCTGTGTTTCCGCATCCGGAGTAAATACTCCCCTAATACCGTAGGCAAACCCCGTTTTTTATTCGCCGGTGCAACAGAAACGATCTTCACACCACAATACTTTAGATTATATTTTGGCAGATACGCAGGCATACAGCGCATATCAGATACTTCCGTATTGACGTATTTCCGGCGCTACAACTTGTCCTAAAGAGCTGTGCTCAAATCCGCTTTTTATCTCTACAATGAAAGTCTTCCAGCCGATCTCTTCTATCGTCTCTTTCAGCTCTTCGTTTGTTATAAGGAACGCGTCCAGTTCTTCTATCCTTTTCATCGTGGTTACAGTGTTTGGTTACGACTATTATAAAAGTCTTTATAAAATTTGCGTTCAGCATTCGTCCCACAAACCTTTTGTAAAATGTGCCGCGGCTTCTAAATCATTTTCATCCGGTCTGCCTTTATTTAGCCCACCAATGAGTTTTAATGGTCCGACAGTATCAAATCCACGGCACGAAAATTCGCCAATAATGGTAAAACCTTTCTCTCGTAATTTCCGCTTTAATCGCTTATTAAAGTTATTTAAAACACGACCCTCGTTTAGCCCGCTGGTCGAAAAGACAATTGCCTTTTTGTTGTTTTGCAGCGGCAAATTATCAACAAGATTCAATATCCTTCTGTCGTGCTTGCCCCAATAGATACCAGAACCCAAGCCGATCAGATCATAGTCTGCTAAGGCGGGTGTGTCCGCTTCGTTGAGGTTTACTAATTGCGCGTTAAGAGCACTCGCCATTGTTCGGGCAATTTTTTCAGTATTCTTATGATGCCGCGACGAGTAAATTATTAGCGTATTCATTTTTTATCACCCCGTATATTTCTTATCTATGCTTTGCTTGACTGTAGAAGCTTTTCCCAGCGGCTGATATGCTCGCCTTCGTCAGCTCGGTTCTTCTCAATCAGCTTACGAGTATCTTCGTCCCACTCGATCGTCTTGAGGAACTCATCGTAGTGATGAATGGCTTTTGTCTCCACCCAGATACCGGTTTCGAGAATTGCCTTCGTACCCCGCAGTCGTGCAAAGAATCCAAATGCAGCGCTGACAAGCCAATTTATCCATCTAAGTTTGCTCGGTTTCCATCCATATTCAAAAAGTTTAATCTGAAAATCCTGGAGGTGCGTCATCTCATTAGCCATCGCTGCGATTAGCAGACGATTGAGCTCACTCTCCTCGCTCGTAATCTGAAACTTGTAGATATTTACGGCCATCGTTTCCGCAGTATGTAACGTAAGTAATCCATTTTTAATGCCTTTTAACCGTTCTGGTGACATTCTCTGACCTCTCATCTGGATCTCTTCAACCCGCATCTGTGGCCGTATTATTGAGATATCATAATCCGCTTTTTCCAGAACTCCCACATTATGCTTATTCATATGGAAACGATTAGGCGTTGCAACATAAAAAACTTTCAGTCAAATTGCATCTTCTGTTTGAAACGGCATTATATCCTCTTTTAGCGTGTATTATAAATATGGCCTGCGACTTATAGTAAGTAATTGGGAATGGAAGGATAGCCTATGGCAAAAGCAAAAGCGGTAAAAGTCCTGGATACAACGCTTCGTGATGGCGAGCAGACCCCTGGGGTGTCATTGACTCCAGAACAGAAGTTGCAGATCGCAAAACAGCTTGATATACTCGGCGTTGACGTTATAGAAGCGGGGACTGCTATTATTTCGGAAGGTGAGCAAAGAGCGATAAAAGCAATAGCGAACGAAGGTTTAAAAGCGGAGATTTGCTCCTTTGCACGACTGTTGCCGGGAGACATTGACGCTGCACTAAAATGTGACGTTGACACAATTAATCTGGTCGCTCCTGTTTCTGACGCGCACATAAAGAAGAAGCTGAAGATGGATCGGGAAACACTGAGAGCGAAGACGATTGAGATGGCGGAATATGTGAAAGCGCATGGATTAAAGGTAGAGATCAGTTCAGAGGATGCATCCCGAGCTGATATGGCATTTTTGAAATCATTCTTCTCGGATTTATCTACGGTTGTTGACCGTTTATGCTTCTGCGACACCGTTGGTGTGCTGTATCCAGAGCGCACGAAGGAGATACTTCAGCCGCTTTGCACGTTTAACACTCCGGTTTCCGTGCATTGTCATAATGATTTCGGATTAGCCACTGCGAATACCGTGGCTGCGGTATCGGTGGGGGCAGAGTGTGTGCACGTTACCGTGAATGGACTTGGAGAAAGAGCGGGTAATGCATCCTTAGAGGAGGTGGTAACCGCTTTGGAACTGCTTTACGATGTGAAAACGAGAATCACAAAAGGAAAGCTGTATGAAACATCTCGAGTTGTCAGGAATTTGACAAAGATGCCGCTTGCTCCGAACAAGCCGCTTATGGGCGATAACGCCTTCACGCACGAATCTGGAATGCACGTCCACGGTACGTTGGTGGATAAGAGCTTATATGAGCCAATGGATCCCGCGATAATAGGAAGAACAAGACGATTTGCATTCGGGAAGCATACTGGCAAGGCATCAGTGAAACAGGTGTTGAAAGAGATGGACATCGCGGCCGATGAGGAGCAGATGACGAAGATATTGGTGAAAGTGAAGGAACTTGGCGATAAGGGTAAATTAGTCACCGATTCGGATTTCCAGGCGATAGTAGAGGATGTATTGAGCATAGAAAGAGAGGAGAAGATAAAACTTATTGACTTATCTGTGGTATCCGGGAAGAACGTTCAGCCAACGGCATCAATAAGATTGAAGATAGATGGCGAGGATATTGTGGAAGCAGACGTTGGTATCGGTCCGGTGGATGCCGCGATAAATGCATTGAGGAAAGCACTGACGGGAAGGGCAATGAACGATTTACGCCTTGAGGAGTACCATGTTGACGCCATCACCGGTGGAACGGATGCGCTGGTGAACGTTGTAGTAAAGATAAGCAGGGGCGATAAGACGATGACCGCGAGTGGCGTGAGTGAAGACATCGTCATCGCATCGTTGTATGCACTGATCAACGGAGCGAATAGATTGTATCGGTGATCAACTTAATGCCATTAGATAAACTCAGTAGACGTACGATGCCCCTAACTCGAACCCTAACTCTCGACCTGCACGTGCATACGAATTACTCGCATGACGGACGTGCTTCAATTGAGGAGATAATAGAAAGTGCGATAGCGGAAAAGCTTGATGGTATCGCGATATGCGACCACGACACGATGAATGGTTCTTCCGCTGCGCGAAAATACGTAGCCGATAACGAGTTGGATTTGATAATTATCCAGGGTATAGAAGTATCAACGTCTGAAGGTCATTTGATTGTGCTTGGAGTCGAAGAAGGGATAGAGAAAGGGTTATCGGCAGAGGAAACGATAATAATAGCGCGGCAAAGAGAGAAGGAGAAGGAGGGCACCGTTGTAATTATTGCGCCGCACCCTTTCCATCCTTTTCGGCACAGTATTGGTAACTTCTGCGTGCACCCATATATAGATGCAATAGAAATTTACAATTCCAGATATTTTACTGGCGTTGCGAATGCACTTGCGAGGAGAACGGCAGCTCGTAATAACATCACCGTCGTTGCGGGAAGCGATGCGCATTCCGCGGACTGCGTTGGTCTTGCGACTGTAGAGGTTGAAGTGGAGGTTGACGTAGCGCAAAAGCCAGAACACGAAGTGATCTTGAGAGCGTTAAAAGAGGGAAAGGTAAGGATAAAGAGTTGTAAGAGGACGCCTTTCTGGATTTATCTCTCTCAATTATTTCTATAACTTATTTCAAACTCTATCTCAGCCACCCCAAATACTACTCCTCCTGGCACTTCAACACCCAGAGAAGACCTTATAATAGCCTATAACCTCCTGCTTGCCCTCTCTAAAGTGAGGCTGTCAACTTTTTTTACCTCAACATTAATAAAGGATTACGATATGTTTATATTTTAGTTGATTAATATGGCTTTGAAATGTGATCCCTCTACGTTTATGGAAAATGTAGCAAGACGCCTTTTAAGTAAAGGCTGGAAAGAAGTTGGCGATTACCCCGAGAAATTTGAGTTGGTAGCCACCCGTGAAGAAACGAAGGCTGTTGTGAAGACAAGGAGAATAATTGCATTCCTTCAGGGTGATAATCTATCGAGAGAAGAGATGATAAAAGCTGTTGAAAAGGCTCATAACCTAATGAAGGAAAAGGCGAAGG
>JAUXGS010000017.1 GCA_030621945.1 Methanosarcinales archaeon
ACTTACCAAGCCGGCTACGAACGCTTTAGACCCAATAAACGTGGCTACCACTTGGGCTGCCGGTGTTACCGCGGCGGCTGGCACCGGTCTTGCCCAGCCCTTACTTCAGTTGCTTTTTAGACACCTGAACAGCCTCCTTTGGAGGCACTCAGAGTTCCCTTATCGTGCTTTCGCACATTGTAAAGTTTTCGCGCCTGATGCGTCCCGTAGGACCTGGGTTCTTCTCTCAGAACCCATCTCTGGGATATTGCTCTCACAACCCATACCGATCGGAGGCTTGCTGATCCATTACATCAACAACAACCTAATCGGCCGCAGACCTACCCTTTGGCGCCTCAGCTTTCGAGCATCGTGCATTCCAGCTATCAATGCTCTATCCGGTATTAGCCCCAGTTTCCCAGGGGTTATCCCGGTCCAAAGGACAAGTTGTCCACGTGTTACTGAGCTGTCTGCCGGGTTACTCCTTCTTCCGAAGAAGAAAAGGCACCCTCAACTAACATGGCTTAATCGAACTCTGATAGCAGTAGCCTCTGGCAGGATCAACCAGTGTTAAATGGCAGGATTACTACACACACACCTGACTAATGAACCAATCAGATTTGCTGGTTCGTCAGATTAGGTTTAAGTTTCTATGTCGGACACGAATGTTCTTCTTCTCTTCGCGTCCCCATTTAGCTCTTCTTTGTAGCGTAGCGGAAGTCCACTTCTCATCTTTTGGGTATCCCCGTAATCGAAGTCGACGCCGGTTGCTACAATTACCTATTATATTCTTGACCTTAAAAAGTTTTAGTTATTTTTTGATTATTCTCTTTCGGACTTCCGCTTCTAAATCTTCCGCGCTCATCTTCTTCTCAGCCACTCCCTGCTCTATCGCCTTCGTGCCCACTGCCACTGCTTCGCGCACGTACATCTCCTGCTCCTCCATGCTTGGAATTATGGCGGCCTCACTTATCCCCTGCTCTTCCGCATAGTGCGCGATCGCATACGCCGCAGCGATACACATCTCGTCTGTTATACTCGTAGCTCGAACGTCTAAAGTACCTCTAAACACCGCAGGAAACCCTAAAGAGTTGTTAATTTGATTCTTGAAGTCGGACCGCCCCGTGGCTACTATTCGAGCGCCTCCCGCCTCTGCTTCCCAGGGCCAGATCTCCGGTACGGGATTGGCGGCTGCGAATACGATCGCGTCATCCGCCATACGCGCCACCCATTCCTGCTTTATCACGCCCGGGCCAGGCGTCGAAAGAGCGATGCAAACGTCAGTACCTCGCATTGCCTCCGCTATGCCTCCGCTTCTCCCCTCCCGGTTCGTCTTTGTGCTGATCTCCCACTTAGATTCATTCCCCTTCACATCCGTCCGCTCTGGATTCAAGATCCCGCGGCTGTCCACCATGATCATGTTTTCCCATTTCGCACCCGCAACGTGCATATATTTCGCAACGTTTATACTCGCGGCACCGGCACCGATAAGCGATACCGTTACTTCGCTCAAACTCTTCCCTACCACCTTCAGGGCGTTTATCAACCCCGCGAGTATCACCAATGCGGTGCCCTGCTGGTCATCGTGCCAGACGGGCATCGTTAACTCTTCTCGTAACCGTTCCAGTAGGTAGTAGCACTTTGGACTCTCAATGTCCTCTAAGTTTATACCGCCAAAAGTAGGGGCAATACTCTTCACAACATTTATTATCTCCTCCACCTCCGTTGTCGCTAGGCAGATAGGAAATGCATCCACGCCTCCCAGATATTTAAACAGCATTGCTTTCCCTTCCATCACCGGAAGCGCTGCCTCTGCACCTACATCGCCCAATCCCAACACTCTCGTGCCATCTGTAACTATCGCCACAAAATTACCCTTGTTTGTGTACTCGTACACGCGCGCTCGATTTTTTTGTATCGCCCTACTTGGCTCAGCCACACCCGGCGTGTACCATATCGCAAAATCATCATAGCTTCTGACCGGTGCCTTCAGTCCGATATCTATTTTCCCTTGATAGCGAGAATGATACTCTAAAGCAAGCTCCGCAGACTTATTTGCAGCTTTTAAATATTTTAAATACTCTTTTTCCTCTTCTTTTTCCTTCTCTTCCATTGAACGATCGCGATAGGTTATATCTTACAAATGTAAAACCATATAAAGTTTTTGCGCAGTAAAACCATTCTTTAAAAAGAAAAAGTGTTGAAAAAGAAATTAGCCACGCCGATAAGGGAGGAAGAAATAAAGGATTTGCAGGCAGGCGACATCGTGTATCTCAGCGGCGACGTATATACAGCGCGAGACAAAGCGCATCAGCGTATCGTAGGATATAAACTCAAAGATGCGGAAACGGAGATACCGATAGAAAAAGGCGCGGTAATATATCATTGCGGGCCGCTCATGAGGAAGAGCGATGGAGGATGGGAGATTATAGCCGCAGGGCCTACC
Organism: Methanosarcinales archaeon; assembly: GCA_030621945.1. Classification (GTDB taxonomy): domain Archaea; phylum Halobacteriota; class Syntropharchaeia; order Alkanophagales; family Methanospirareceae; genus JACGMN01. Next base: position 2,426 of record JAUXGS010000017.1, read on the forward strand.
ACCAGCTCGAGAATGGAAGTGACAACGCCGGAGATAATAGAGAAGCTACGGATTCGCGGAATCATAGGAAAAGGAGGCATGGGCATTGGAACGAGAGCAGCACTGCAAAAATATGGCTGCGTGTATTTCGCGATGACGGGTGGTGCGGCGGTTTTAGCCGCTGCACGCATAAAAGCGGTAAAAGCGGTATATTGGACAGACCTTGGTATGGCGGAGGCGGTCTGGCATCTCCTTGTAGAAGATTTCGGCCCTCTTGTGGTCAGCATAGACGTACATGGTAAGAGCTTATATGAGAAAATAAACGAAGAAGCTCAGATAAACGTTCGTACTTCGATATGAAATTCCCGGTAACTAAGCACAGATACGCCTTAATGCAGGCTCGCATTTATCCTGACATAATCATAGGTTAAATCGCAACCCCACGCTGTCGCTTCCGCTTCTTCTCCCGTTCCCATATCAACATCAATGAATATCTCCTCACCCTTCATTATGTCCCTCGCCGAACCTGACAAATCCATAAATTCGCCGTTCTTCACTGCTAAAACTTCCTTATCGCCTTTTAAGCGTATAGATACTCCACTGAAGCCCCCATCTTCTGCAATAACGGAACTCCCGATAGCCGCAATTATACGACCACAGACAAGGTCGGGGCGTTCACCAAAAATAGCACTTTTCACTAACGGTGACCGGACTATTGATCGAGCTACTTCCCTTGCGTCCGCAATGGATGGAGCGCCTTTTACCTTCACTTCTATAAACTTCGTTGCACCTTCTCCATCCCTCGCTATCAACTTCGCAAGCTCCTGACAAACAAAAGTTAACCCCGCTTTAAAATCAGCCTCGCTTATCTTGCCGCTTTTGCCCGTGGCTACAAGCAATACCGTATCGTTCGTGCTCATGTCCCCCTCCACCACAGTCATATTGAATGAATTCTCAACCGCATCTTTCAAACTCCCGTTCAGCACTTCGTCATCCAAAGAAGCATCAGTATAAATAAAAGCGAGCATGGTAGCGGTGGTCATGTGCGGGGCGATCATCCCTGAGCCTTTTACAATTCCTCCTATTACCACCCGTTCATCATTGCCCGTATCGATACTAATCGCCGTCTCTTTATGGAATGTATCTGTGGTCATTATAGCCTTTGCTGCTGCCGTGCTACCTTCTTCTCCAGATGTCAATCCCTTCACGACTTCTCCAAGCTGCCCTTCTATTAAGCCCATATCCAATTGTGCCCCGATAGGACCGGTAGAGAGAACAGCCACTTCTTCTTTATCCACACCCAAGAATGACGAGGCAAGTTCTGCCATTTTTTCTGCATTTCTCATCCCTCGCTCACCGGTAAAGCTATTTGCACAGCCGCTATTCGCAATTATTGCGCTTATTCTGCCCTTCTCAAGCTGCTTCTTCGTAAACCTCACGGGTGCGGCTTTTATTTTATTTGTGGTGAACATACCCGAGGCTTTGCCTTCCCCCTCTATCAAAGCTAACCCTTTATTGCCCTCTTTTATTCCGTATGCCCTTACGCCCTTCACAGCGCAAAGTCCACCTTTTATTACTTCCATCTTCATTTTCTTCTCTCTCTCTCCCCCTTTGAAGAGTGATGAGATATCTTAACCAGATCTTATACGCTTCTTCGTGCCCCATCTCTCTAATCATGTCCATAAATCTCAATTGAAAAATATTTAAATCATTTCATGATTTATCATTATAAACTAAAGCGAAAGTAAAGGGCTCGTGGTCTAGTTGGTTATGACACCGCCTTCACGAGGCGGAGGTCATGCGTTCGAATCGCATCGAGCCCATCTTTTTTAGCTTTTTATCACGTCCAGCTCCAGCACTCTATTCTCTCCGTGCTATTAACAACTAACTTCATATATCTCAGGTTTTATTTTTATCAGTTTAGAACGTATATGGTATATAACAGTAATGGAAGAATCTTGTTGCTGGAATAGGCATGGAGATGGTAAAGTTAAAAGGTAAAGGTGTAGATGAAACTTTAGAGGAGAAAAATAAAATGCATGATGTAGATACAACAAAATACGTTATTCATGCTAACATCACAGCAGAGGGTTTTGTTGAGAAATCCGATGTGGTGGGCGCAATATTTGGTCAAACAGAAGGATTATTAGGTGAAGAATTGGACCTGAGAGACTTGCAGAAGAGTAGCAGAATAGGCAGAATCGAGGTGAACGTAGAGTCGAAAGGCGGGAAGTCAAATGGAGAGATACTCATACCTTCTGGTTTAGACAAGGTAGAAACCGCAATACTGGCTGCTTCTTTGGAGACTATAGATAGGGTGGGTCCTTGTATCGCGAATGTGGGAGTTGAAAAGATAGAGGACATAAGAGCGACCAAGAGGAAGAGGATAACAGAGCGAGCAAAACAGCTCATGCATGAAGCTGTGGAGAAAGGCATAGATAGTGACACAATGGTGAACGAAGTGAAGCAGGCAGTAAGAATGGAGGAGATAACGTATTACAAGGGACTGCCCGCGGGTCCAAATGTAGATAGTTCTGATGCTATATTAGTGGTGGAAGGGAGAGCGGATGTGTTAAATCTGCTTAAATATGGGATTAAAAACACAATAGCTGTGGAAGGCACAAACATCTCCCCGTTGATAAACAAACTGAGTAAGAGGAAGACCGTTACAGCCTTCGTAGACGGTGATCGAGGCGGTGACCTTATCTTGAAGGAGCTTTTACAGATCGCTGATGTAGATTATATTGCGGCGACGCCAGAGGGAAGAAGTGTGGAGGACATGACATACAAGGAAATAACGAAAGCACTGCATAATAAAACGCCAGTAGAACAGCAGGAATACGTTAAGGAAAAAAAGGCGCCAGAGAAAGAGCCGCAGAGAGTAATACAAAGAAAGAAAACCAAGGCGGCTACGGCTAAAGAGGAAACGGAAATAACTCCAAACCCGTTTAAAACACATCTCGAAGAACTCGAAGGTACGTTTAAGGCACGGCTGTTAGATAAAGAGCAAAAAATACTAAAGGAGACTACTGTAAGAGATCTCGCAAAAGAATTGAAGGAAACGACCGAAAATGCAAATTGCGTGGTGTTCGACGGTGTAATCACACAGAGAATTGTTGATATCGCAAAAGAGAAGGAGTTGGAATACGTAGTGGGGCTAAAAATAGGCGATGTCGTTAAAATGCCCACATCTCTGAAGGTACTAACATCTGAGTCTGGCCGACCCTGGACTCTCGGACGCATCCGATCCGGACCTCTCTGAAGGTACTAACATCTGAGTCCGCCTGACAACAGCAGCGGAGAATACGTATTGCCGTATTATATTTGCACTTTGCGTGCAGTTATCTAATGTAGCCCAGCTCTTCCTCCTTCATCCGTGGAACCTGCGCTTGCTCCATCTCCTTCAGTCGCTCGATGACCTTTTCCATCTCTTCCGCACGGTCTTCCATAGCCTGCATGTTCAGCTCAAGATTTAATGCACGGCACAATACGGCGAGAACCGCCTGCGCGCTCTTGGGATCTACTAAATAGCCGGAGGTCAGACCCAGTAAACATACCGCTGGAATATCCCTCAGTTGCCCAAGACCTAACAAAAGCCCTGAAGCTCCTACTATACTCCCCCCCGGCTCTTCCTCTCTGAATTCCACGCCATATTTCTTCATCTCCTCCACAAGTTCCGTTTTATTCGCAGCCCCAAGCACCGTCTGTTTTTCCACAAGCTGACCTATACCATATCCTCCCAGTGTGTATATACGAGAAACCTCATACTGCTGTGCGATGTCGAGAAACGTCTCTGTGATAAGATAATGCCCCTCATTTGTAACGCTCTGCTGGTCACCGCTAAGGATTAATAAGTCTTGCTCCTTTGACTTGCAGGCATAGAGCTCGTTTTTACTTAAACTAACTGTTCCATCGTTGTTTACTAATACCTGTGGTGGAAAATGCCATGAGTAGAGCTCAAGTATCTTCTCAGCATTCAGCTCATGTATTATATGCTCGGCTACTAATTTCCCAACGTTTCCTACTCCCGGAAGCCCCTCTATCATTACGGGCTTGTTCAATTTTGCCTTTTTAAACTCGTGTATTTCTATCTCATCCATATTTCATCATCCTTCTATATTTCCCATAAGGATCTTTTGGGGAGAACCTCGGAGGTTTCGGATTCTCCGTCGCACTACCACACTTCTCGCATACTTCCTTCAGGGTATATTCTCCGCATACCACACATTTCCTTATCTTTGACTTCATTAAAAACTTTCCTAAATACACACATTGATAGTTATGAAAGAATAAGTTATCGCTTAGTGCTGCTTTTCTCGTTTAGAAGTGCTAAGCTAAGAAAGATTCCGGTAGAACTTTCCAGATCCTTCGTTTCTTTTGATTACCTCGATAGCAGTATTCGCCGCGTCGCTCAATACGCTTTCAGCCTCTTTGTAATTCGGAGCTTTGACACGTATCTTATACCTCGGTGTACCGATGTAGAAGCATTCCACTGAGGTGCCGTTGGTCGTTCCTGAGGGTTTTGTTTTTATCACCTCTTCTGCCTTCATCAATGCTTCTTTTATTATCTCCACACCGTCAGGCAAAGGACATTTGAGCTCCACATACCCGTTTATCTGAACAGAAGGGGGTTTTACGTTAGCACAAGCTATCTCGTGTATTGCATCCGCGTGTTCTTCATTTATTCCGAGTTCAAGCAACGCTCCTTTACCAACCTGCACAACATCTTCGAATGCATCATAAAGGCTGCCGTAAGCATCCAACAAGGTTATCCCAATCGCTTCGAGTTCCTCTTCACTCATCCTAATTTTAGAGGTTGGCGCAACGAGAGCGAGGTTTAGCCACTTCTTCGCTTTCTTCTCGTTCTTCCACTCTTTTATCCTCTGCCGTTTCTGGCCGTCTTTCACCGCCTTTAAGGATAAATCTATATGCCCTCTCCGGTCATCCACATAGAGCACTTTACATACGATTTTCTGCCCCTCTCGTACGTGATCCCGCAGATGTTTCACCCAGCCGGAGGATACTTGAGCGATGTGGATAAGCCCTTCTTTGTCACCATATTCTTCAAGCGTAACAAAAGCACCAAAATTCTCAAGCTCTCTTACCGTGCAAATGACAAATTCCCCCCGCTCCGGCCAATCGTCCCGTACCATCTTCTATGTAAGAACCTCTATTATCTCGCCTTTTATCCCTGCTTTCCCTCCTCTCGGTTCAACCAGGGTTCTCCCGCAGACATTGCATTTCACACTCGTCGATGCATGATCAAATACGACCTGTTCATTTTCACAGTCATTGCATTTGACCCTTAAAAATTTGCTATCCGTTTTTTTCTCCATTTTTCACTCCACTAACTCAAGCTTAGATACTCGGAAGCCTTTTCTTTGATGAGATTTCTTGCATTCAGTGCACTTATAACGGAGAAAAACCTTTTTTGTTGGCTTATCTCCCCCTGGAACTTTTGAGAATTTCCCCGCATTACCTATGCCGGACCTGCGTTTCTTCTGTCTTACTATCCAGTTCAAGGAAGAAGCTCTCCCCTTTTTTACCTTATCCACGTCGTGTACGGTATGTTTCCCACAGATAGGGCAGTAAATCCTCATGTGTTTTGGCATCTTCATTTTTCTATCTCGTGTTCACCTCCTCTCCTCCATCCTCTTTTTTTCCTTCGAATCGCTCTGCAACCCCTCGCTTGCACAGTATCTCAGCGTTGGTCTTTGGCAACATAATAACATCTTCTCTTTTCACTTTATAAATTCTTCCGTCGGTGCCCATGAAGGTGGGGAGGTCTTCCAATATCCGAACGATATGCAGTTCTTCAGTTCCGTCTTTGTCAGGGAGAGGCTCAGCAGCCGTTTTAAAAACGTGCCATGAAGGTTCTTTCTCTTCTTTTACTTCTTCACTTTCGCTTTCTTTCTCGTCCAACATCAATGCAAATAGTCTTCCCTTGCCTTCGTCTACATGACGTTTTACACCCTCAAATAGCCGCTCTTCTTCCTCTAACATCCCCTTAGGTGGTGCTTTCATGCCCGAACTAGCAAGCTTTACTATCTTTCCTACACGTCTACTGATTATATCCTCCACTTTCATCCTCGCACTCCTTATTTCATCTTCCACATGCTCGCTCCACCGTTCATCCGCTTCTTTCTTCTCCGCATCCAAACTCTCGAGGTATTCCCTCACAGCCTCACAGAAATCCCCCGGTAATTCTTGCAGTGATCCCGTGTCCTTCTCCTTGCGTAAGATCGCCCCGAGCGCCTCTATATCCATCGCACTTTCTGTTTTAAGAAAGACGCTTTACTTAAGAAAAAACATTTTCGTTTCTGTTTCACTTAATTTCCGCAACACCTCTACAGAAAAAATAAAGAGCAACGTGCTCTGGCACCGAAGCAATTTCGCCTTCTTCTACCTTATAGCTATCACCTTTCAGCCTTATCGCCGAGTCTCGAGCAACGCTTATTTCAACTGCCGAATCTCCAAATACCACAGCATCCGCTAACGGGTCGAACTCCTTAAAGGTTTCAATTGTTAAAGGTTGTGTCTTCAAACTCGATTTTCCGTGTAGTGAGCCGGGCAGCCGTATAAGCCGTTTTACATCTGCAGTAACCGGTTCATCTATTCTATCTGCGGATTTCACGCGGACGATTTTTGTTACCGTCTTTGCTATCCCTGTCCATATCGGTTTGGCGAACAGGGGGATTTGGCCCCTCTCTATTCTTCTCATCATAGTCTCATCCTTTGCAATTCGTAGTATCTCTTGCGCCTTCTTCCTGTTCATCTCTCCAACATCTCTTACCATTTTTATAGCCTGCTTTTCTTCCATCACCGCTATCTCATGAAAGAACTCTATCAATTCGTTAAAAACTCGTTTCTCCCACCCCCCAGCGGATATCAATTTGCCCCATCCCTCGGGTATAAACCTCAAATCCTCTTTCCCCAACACTTTAGCACCACGCTTCTTTTCCTTCAAATCCGCAACCAAAAAACTATCCATATCAAGCCCGGTTGCCATGACATAATCCACAATCTCCCTTCTTTCTCGGCTTCCAAGTCCGCGCACCCCGCCCGTATTTATGTGGATATGATAGCCTCGTGACCCTGAAAATGCTAGTTCTATATCATCCCCAGCAAATCCAAAATCGGTGATTAAGAAGTCAATCAGTTTCAGCGTTTCTTTTTTCACGAGCTCCAACAAGTCCTCATAAGAATATTGCGGGAGTTCTGCTTCACTTACGATGTGGTCTGCATCGAGGTCAAAAATCAAGTCAGCACCGAGCCAGCCCTTTTTTGCCATATCTGCTGAGGGATATTTGTAAAGAGCGGTGGAGTAATATGCATGGGCTGGAGCATTTTCTCTAAGGTACTTCACCAAGTTATCCTTCGTGGTAAACGAAGTATGTCTTCGCATCACGAGTTTTGCAGGAAAATATTTATCAAAGAGAACAAAACCCCACTCTCGCATCCAGAAATCTTTCGGGGGTTCTATCATAGCCCGCTTATAATACTCCTTAAATTTACTCGTCACAAATAGTTTCGTATCCTCGTTCATTTTACGTGCGAAGCATTTTTATTTGTCCTGAAAAATAGCTATCAATTCACCTTAGACCTTGAATTTATCTCATTCTTCAGAAATATAGTTATACATAAGATCCTTTCGATTTTCATAGTACAATAATCTAAATAAAGATAAAAAGAGAAAAAAGGAAAAATAGGGAAGATGATAACCATAGCGATTCCGAAAGGCAGTTTAGAAGCACAAACCCTGCTATTGTTCAAGCAGGCAGATCTGGAGGTAAAAGTAACGAGTCGGGAATACAACCCGAAGATAGAGGACCCGAGGATAGAGAAGGTGAAGATACTCAGACCGCAAGAGATACCGGAATACGTCGAGAAGGGGTATTTTGACATGGGCATAACCGGCAAGGATTGGATAGAGGAACGGGGTGCAGATGTAGTGGAAATAGCAGACATGAGATACAGCAAAGCGGCAGAGAAAGAAAGCACTGTAAACATCGTCTTGGCAGTCCAGGCGGATAGAACGGATATAAAAGAAGCAAAAGATATGAAGCCTCACAGTAAAATAAGCACTGAATATCCCAACCTTACCAAATCGTTCTTTGAGAAGCTTGGCATTCCCGTGCAGATATTCTTCTCTTACGGCGCTACTGAAGCGAAGGATATGATGGAGGGCATAGTCGAGCTTACGGAGACTGGAGAGACGCTTCGGAAGAACAACTGGCGGATAATCGCTACCATGCTGGAATCGTCCACGAAGTTGATTGCGAATAAGGATTCGTGGCGTGACGAGGAGAAGAGGAGGGAGATGGAAGAGATAAGAACCTTGCTTTCCGGCGTTCTCGAAGCGCGAGGCAAGGTCCTGCTCAGCATGAACGTTGTGGAGGATATGTTGAAGGATGTAGTATCGGCGCTCCCGGCAATGAAAAGACCCACCATATCCCAACTTTATGATTCTGATATTAGCCAGCAGCGTAAGAGGTATTACGCGGTGGAAACGGTGGTGAGCAAGCGCGAAGTGAATATTTTAATACCGATGTTGAAGAGCATGGGTGCAGAAGATATAATCGAGATAGATATCAC
>JAUXGS010000143.1 GCA_030621945.1 Methanosarcinales archaeon
CCCTTCCTACAGACATCTTTTAATCAGGACCTCGAATTACTCTCAACTCCTCTAATTTTGGGAGTAACAAATAATCTTGGCAATAATACCATATAAAAGTTGAAAAGCTCTAACGCCTCCGTTTTTTCTTTAACATCATTATATCTGGTCTTGGGGGAGCTTTAGAGCCCGCAAACTCGCTCCTACACCGTTCACACAAGTCCCTTGTGGTAAGCACAACCACTTCTTCACTACCTGGCAGCTTCCTCGCATATATGATTTCAGGTTTTACACCAACAGAAGTACTTATCTCTTCCAGTATTGCATTTATCTTCTCTGTGAACACCTCAACCGCATCGCTCTGCAATCCCCTCAGGTCCGCGGCAAAGCCCACACAGCCACATGCCATTCCGAATACCTTTGCTTCTGGTACGAATATATTACCCACCAGTTTCCTCAGTTCCTCTTCAAGCCTTCTCCTACCTTCTATTATCTCTTCTTTCACTTTTCATTTACCCTCAGCACTTTAGTTGTTAGTTCATCACAATATCTACATTCATCACATATCTTTTTGCAGGTTTTCCATTGTTTTATACTCCCTTCCAGGAGTTCGTTATCCACATAGAATATATATCTGAGTTCTGAAGGACAGTCAATAAGTTCAAGCAGGTTCCCCTTGAACGAACGCCGGGCATAGGCCACCATACAATTTATTATCCAGTTCACTGCATTTGCCCTTCCGGATATTTTGAAGTTGTTTATGCCGATCGCCTCGTATTCTTGCATGTCCTCCGGTCTTATCCACGGCGAGCGTATGATTTGCGAGGGATCTCTCACCCTCATGGAGATGCACTTGTCGAAATAGTAGTCGCTGAAGATGTTCGGGGATTGCGCTTTCATGAGTGAAGAGCGAGAAGAGGTAATATGCGAGAAGAGGTTGAAATGCGCGTGCCGAAACGGGCATTTATAAAGGCAGCCTTCATTCACGAGCACCTTGATGTCACAGTTAACCGCCTTCGTTATTGCTTCTAAGACCGCAAAGTTACGGTTTATGTTTGTATCCACCGCGATGGTATCCGCACCAAGGTCTTCGAAGAATTCCGCTCGTTGCGGTGAATCCACATGCGCGATGCACGAAACGACAGTTTCCATGGAGAAATCCCGTAACAGCTCAAGGAAGTATGGCTCTGCCACCGTAACACCATCAACATCAGCTTTGTTCAGTTCCTCGAAGTACCACTTAAACAGCTTGTACCCTTCAAACGTTAAGTGATAGCCACCCAAACAGGAGAGATTTACCACGATGTTCATCTTTAGGTCGTGCTGATGCGCATACGCTGTTTGTTCCTTTATATCCGCAATACGTGCAGAATGGAGCGTCGCTCTACCGCTTCCCATCACCTCTGGCGAACCTGCCATGTAAACCTCGACTACTTCGTTCAGGCCCTCTGCTTCTTTAACTTCGATTATCTCCTTCAACGCGGCGAAGTGCCCAGGGTGCGGGACGACTAATCTCATTTGAGATACGTCAATGCCTCCTTTGTGAGTTTGTCACAATAGCCACACTCGTTACATACCTTCTTACAATGCTTCCATTGGTCTATGCTCCCCTCAAGCTTTTCATTATCGAGATAAAACATGTCCCTGAGCATCTGGGGGCAATCAAGGATGTCAAGCACGTTACCTTTAAAAGATCGCTGGGAATAGAACCGCATACAATCTATTATCCAGTTCACCAATTTTGTCCTACCAGAAAGTTTGAAGTCCGTTATTCCTATAGCTTCGTATGCTTTGAGGTCCTCAGGTCGGATCCATGCGGACTTTATTATCTGTGTGGGATCCCTCAGACGAATGGATATGCACTTATCGAAATAGTAATCTGGAGCAAATAGAGGGGAACGAGGTTGAATTAAACTGCTGAGATGCGATGCAAGATTGTAATGAGAATACCTGAACGGGCACCTATAAATACAGCCTTCGTTCACTATCAGCCGCACATCGCAGTCAACCGCCTTTACTATTCCCTCCAAGAGGTCGAAATGCCGGTTGATGTTCGTGTCCACCGTGATCATATCAGCACCGAGTTCGTCGAAGAATTTTGCTCGCTGCGGCGATTCCACGTAGGATAAGACAGACACTACGGTCTGCATCGGGAATTCACGCAGCAGCTCTACGAGGTACGGCTCTGCCACCGTAACGGCGTCAACGCCTGCCTTGTTCAGCTCACCAAAGTACCACGAGAACATATTATAGCCCTCAAAAGAGAGATGATGTCCGCCTGTACACGTGGAATTCATCGTGATATTCATCTTTATGCCGTGCTGATGCGCATATTCGGTCTGTTCCCGGATCTCATCGAGAAGCGGCGCGTGCAGCACACCTCGTCCACTGCCCATCACGTCCGGAGAGCCGCCCATGAACACCTCGTCCACCTCATCCAAGCCCTCCGCCTCTTTGACTTCGATTATCTCCTTTAACGCTGAGAAATGACCTGGATGAGGAATGATTAATCTCACCATTGCTTTATTTTCAGTATGTTTCCGTTATTTAAATAAGTTAAAATGCGAATGACCGAGACGAAAATTTGCGGGGGCACTTTACGGGAGATTGTGGTAGGTGGGCATGAAGCGGGAGGTGGAAAAAGAGGTTTTATAACTGCATGAAATAGCGTTGGATTACAACAGAGAAAAAGCTTTCCTGTTTGTGCTATTTCTTTTTCAGGACTATTTTGAAACCGAGATCGTGTGGTCCTAAATTCTGTCGTAATTTGAATGAATTTTTGTGTCCTTTTGATTCTACTGCTTGCCGGATGTCTTCCGCTTTCACTGTCTTTCGTCCGGCATGCTTAGCAAGTGCTACTGCTCTTTTGGCTATTTTCGCGCCTTCTGCCTCTAACAGCTTCGCAAATTCCACAGTGGCATCTTTGCTTATTCGCTCCACTCCTGCGTTCTTAATCAACCTGTTTACGGATGCTAAGGGTAGTTCAGCCATTTTTATCACTATGATTAGGTAATGGGTGGAGTATATAAGCTTTTCTGGATGAATGAGTATCTTTTCTCTCCGTTCTTCAAACAACTTCTTTACAGAAGACGTGAACATGCCCTTTGTAGATGAGGTACACACAAAAGGTTGTTTTGTTTGTTGTATATCCAACTATGGAACATTTGCACTCCGTTTACAGATGAAAGGGGAGTAAAGGATACTGCACCCTGTAGCAGCTCATACAGATTGTAAAACATTCCTGGATGTCGTGAATCCTTAAACATGGTAATGATAGCATTGTAATGAGCTTTACTTTGATTCCGAAACCTCGAAGCTGCTCTGAAATAATGCTCAGTAGCGATTGTGGATTCGCGAAAACACTATGCCACTATAACAATAGTGTTATACTATTTACCATGTCTTCTATCACAGATGAGAATAGAATAGGAGGGTAAAGAACATATACAAGAGGCTTTTAACTTAGAACTATGAAGGAAGATCCGCTCGAAGAGCTAAAGAAGACGCTCATTGACGTGTTGAGGAAGCATGACGTTAAGAAAGCAGCCCTTTTCGGCTCCATAGTACGAGGAGAAGCCACAGACGAGAGTGATATAGACCTACTCGTCGAGTTTGA
>JAUXGS010000188.1 GCA_030621945.1 Methanosarcinales archaeon
GGTAAGTTTACTTCTGGTGTTGGCGTAACCGCGGGTGATGGAGAAGGAATTGGTGTAACTTCCGGCGTGGGTGTTTCTCCTTTCGTCTCGTTAAGATACGCTTCAAGCGCAGCTTTGCACTCCTCTTCCGTCTCGAAGGTACGCAAACCTTTGTACATGTAAAGTCCACAGAATTCCTTCTGCTGGCATTCTAAACTTTCTTCATCGAAATACCACAAACTTTTGCATTCTTCTGTCGCATTCTCAGTTGGCGTTGGCGTTTCTTCCAGTGGCGTAACTGTCGGCGTTACCTCAGGCGTAGGTGACGGTGACGGCGACGGTGTAGGCGTGGGTGTTTGAGTAGAGGTTGGTGTTGGCGTGGCTGTTGGTTCAGGTGTAGGTGAGGGAGTTGGAGACACGCTTTCGTTGTCTGAATTCAAAGCGGAAACAGAAATAACCGGCGAAAATGCTGACAGCACAAACAACATCGCTATAGCAATGCTTATCCCTTTTTTCACTTCTTTGTTCATTTTTTTTCTTTTCACCTCCTATTTTTTTTTTATATCACCAACTTCGACTTCAGTACCCATTTCGAGTTCTCTACCTTCCACAGGTCGTATGCTGGTGGCACATCTCCGTTCTTATCAAATTTCTTCGCACCGCAAACGCCGTGATATCTTATCTCTCTCAGTGCATCGCTTATATCCTTTGCATCGTAGCCCCCCTTCTCTATCGCTTCTGCCACTACGTGCATCGTGTCATAGCCATAAGCCACGTCCGTATCTATATCCCCAGCGCCGTACTTTGTCTTGTAAAGTTTTATGAAATTCTCCGTAACCGGCTCGGAAACCATCGAGATTGGATACGTTGCTTCCAGTCCTTCTGCATCCTCCCCCGCCTGTTCAATGAGCGCATCGGATTTTATGCCGTCTGAGCCGACCCAGTTCTCGTTTAATCCCATCTTCTTCGCTTGTTTTAATATCGCCACACCTCCTTTCACGTACGTGATTAATACAACTGCATCGGACTTCTTCTCTTTTAAATCGGTTAGTATCTGTTTGAAATCCGTGTCCCCTTCTTTGTACGATTCCACCGCCACAATGTTTCCTCCTTCTCCCTGTTCCTGATAGCTCGTTACAAATGCTTCCTTCAGTCCATTCCCATATACATTGTCGATATATACGACTGCCACCTTTGCTCTTCCTCCTTTCAACTCTAACACAACGTCGGCTAAAGCCTTGCCTTGATATTCATCTGAGGGGACGGTTCTGAACACGTAGTTCTTGTAATCCGATAGTTTCGGCGAGGTTGAACCCGGCGATATTAGCACTACCTTCTTCTCCTCGGCAATCGGGCAGATTGCCACTGTGTTCGCACTGACTACCGCACCTATAACAACGGGAACTTCACCCACCAGTTCGTTCATCGCCGATACACTCTTATCCCTTCTCCCCGCATTGTCCTTGTAGAGCACGCTTATATTCGCACCGTCAATCCCGCCGTTGCCGTTGATTTCCCCTACTGCAAGGTCAATACCCTTCTGGTAATTTCTGCCATACGCTCCTACATCGCCGGTCAGTGGTAGGATAGCACCGACCTTTATCTCTTCTGGCTTCTTCTCTATTGCAACGAAAGCGATAGCTGCAATCACTATCGCTGCTACTAATACTGCAAAAACAATCGCTATTTTTTTCTTCATCTTTTCACCACCATAAAATCACAGTTGAAACTTTATATATAAAAAAGATGTAATTGGTTGGGTCATGATAGTCTTGTCAACCCTGTCCAGAGCATCGTGGCAACTGCGATTGGGTCGAAACCCGTAGGATGTGTCACAGAAATCCTGTTCAAAGATTACCTCATCACCAACTGGACTACCTTATCTTCAATGGCTGGGATTCTAAGCGGTCTTTTGTCTCCGTTTGGCTTCGGTATAAAGACTCGTTTATCAGAATATCTATCAATGGCGTATCCGGCGATTCCGGACGTGGCATCAATTTCCCGGTCTTTGGATCAACGATCAAATCCATCGCTTCTAAAGGGTATCTGACCCAGCAGAATTCGTGTTCCAGGCGCTTCCACCACGCATTCTACCACTGCCTCTCTGCCCAGAACCTCGCTATTAACTCCTCTCGCGATCTGTCTCCTCTTTTTCGAGTCGTCTGCATAACTGGCGGTAATGAATCTACCTTTGGGGAGTCCTATTCTCTAACCATATTCTTTCGTAAACCGAATTCGAAAACGGAGCTACTACTATAAGTGGCATTAATGATGATGTTTCTAATCATATCCTTGTAACTTTTTCCATAGTAACTGTTTTCCCTATTAATTATCCTGAAGTTTTAAATAGCTCCATAAACCTTTGATATACCGCAGGTTTATATTCGAAATACACTCTTATGTTCCGATAAGGAGGTTTTGGCAAATCAACTTGATGTGCCATCTCGCTTGTCATGTAATAAATTCAAGATATAAAGCGGGATACCATCCATGACTCCATATACCTTGACGAGCTCTTCCACGGGATATGAGGGTAAAAATAGGCAGAGATGCTCGAATTTAAGTGGCTGTAACTGAAGTTGTGCCGTCCTCCGCCCGTAGAGCTGAGCGCGATAATCTA
>JAUXGS010000230.1 GCA_030621945.1 Methanosarcinales archaeon
ACTGCATTTACAGCTTCGTCCAATGTCTCATTATCTGTGATTCCCTCTGTATTGTCGTGTATGCCCCAGGTGAAATCTATAAGCCGTTGAGCCTCTTCCTGGAGGGGATAAGGTTCCATAAGACCTAGCACTTCGTACGGATTGTTGCCTGCATACTTGAGTTCCATTAGTTCCGCGTTGCTGTTGATGTCGAATTCTTTTACTACGGTGACAAACGTCTCTGGTTGGCCAAGGTAATCCATCATCTCCAAATCCATTTTCAATTTCCGGATCGACCTATAGTCTTTTAAACTATCAGGAATATCGCTTACTTCGCTTGCTTTAGTCCAGTTAAATGCCAGAACCAATCCGTATCCCGTGTCAGTTGCCCTATCCCATCTAATGTATATGCCGGCAACATTGTCTGGTAGTTGTTCTTCGTCTTCTTCTGTTAGATGCATTGCCACAAACCTCTTACCGACTGTCTTATCGAAGATAACCTGGAACGCATCGTCTTTGCACCATGGTGGACACGCGATTATCTCGTAGTTCTGGTTGCCTTGGAGTGGTAAATTCTCGTCCAGATACGCGATGATCATGTAACCGCTGGTTAGTCCGGGACAGATATGGTTGTGGTACTCCGCCGCCTTCAAGAACTCGTAGGGTGCGCCTTTAGCCCAGACATTGGCGATGGTTATTATGCTAAACTCGTTCCCGCCGAATACCTTTGGCCATGATTCCGGGTTGGCGAAGAGCTCATCTGCACCGATATTCGCTTTCGCAATCGTTGTAAAGACCTCTCCGGCAGGTAGCGCCATAAATTCGTCTATACTCCGCTCGAAGACAGAATTATCCACTTCAAGATACACGCACTCGCCCGAAGCGTTATTGAAGAATGCAAACCAGAGCGGTTTCTCTTTGCTTCTATGTATGAGGAGCAGATTGCCGTTACCGATTGTGCAGCCCGCGGAAGCGGTTACGCCGTCAATACACGCTTCTGTTGTCGTTCCACCTGACTTCCCGCCGACTATCACATATCCGGCATCGGTCATCGCGAGGATATTTGGATCGTCCTTGACGAATGGCAGTTCTTCTTTTGCTATTTCCGCTGCACGCCTGCCCACGGGATTACTTACGGTTATGTTAGCTTGACTTGTTGTATATATTTGGCTTTCCACCGCCTTCTTCTCCGTTATCTTAAGCTTAAAAGGCGCACTGCGTCCCCCTTGCTCTTTTTCCATGATTGTCACATCCGGTTTTTTCAATGGGTGTCTTGCTATATAGTTCACCTTAAATTGTTCATTGTCGTTAAGTGCCTTCGCCATCTCCTGAGCAGCTTGCCATGGTGACATCCCTTTTTTAATCTTCACCACTACTGTAAACACGCATTTCTTCCCTGCAAAGCCTTCCACGGTAATCTCCCCGTCACCCGTAGCCCTATTTGCGACACTGATTGTGCCCAGCACCTTATTCGCTGATGCGGGCATCACCATTATCGCACTCATTAACGCAAAGACAATTAAAATCGCTGCTATTTTCATTCCAAACCTTCCTTTCGTTTTCATTTTTTTC
>JAUXGS010000167.1 GCA_030621945.1 Methanosarcinales archaeon
ATTCTTCGTCCCTCATGCAGATTTGAAGATATGGTTGAAAGCGCCGATAGAGATAAGGGCGAGGAGAGTTGCAGGTCGCGAAGGAATAGCTTACGAAGAGGCACTTGCGGCAATGAAGAGCAGAGAACGGTCGGAACATAAGCGCTACGAGCATTATTACGGGATAAATCTGGACGACCTCTCCATTTACGATTTGGTAATAGATTCTTCACGATGGCGTGGGAACGGTATAGTGGCGATGATATTGGTGGCGATAGAGGGCATGAAGAAATAATTTGGATGATTAAGCGCTGTCTGTGAAGATTCCATGAACCCATTGAAACCAGATCACAGGAATTTATTTTCGCTGTTTTTACCTTACCGGAAAGAGCTTAATTAAGTGCTTCCGGATTGTTGATTCTCTCCAGATTTTTAGATAACCTGTAAAAGGACTTAGAGATACTCTCCCAGCTTTTTAACCCGACTGACAGGAGTAGGATGCGTGGAAAAGAGTTCCATCAATCTATCAGCACGGCTCGCTTTTGCCTGTTCTGCAAACATTTTTAATTCGTATGCGTCTATCTTTCCGTCTCTATTCAGGTCGGCAGCGCGTAAATCCTTTAAATCTTCTCGTGCTGTTATCGGATCGGCGGCAAAGAAAGCTCGCATGCTGCCCATTTCCTTCTTTACCTTATCTGTCTTCACACGTGCACTGCCATGTATCATCTTGTAGAGCGCAGACGCGAGTGCTTGAGGATTCCTCGTGAGTTCTGCACTTCCCGCATCCGCGTAATATTCCCGTACACGCGATGCATAAAGCACGATAAGGTTGCTTATGAAATAGACAACAAATGCGATAAGCGCGATCGCCATCATTGGTAAGGCTCCTTCTTTACTCCGACCACCACCGCCAAAGAGCCCGGACCAGAAGAAACTGAAATAAATAAAGTAACATATCATTGGTATCACACTCAACGCCGTTATAACCACCATATCGCGATGTTTTATATGCGAGAGCTCATGTCCCAGAACTGCTTCCAGCTCATCCTTGCTCAGCATCTCCATTAATCTTCCTGTAACGCAAACCCGAGCTGTCTTTTGGGAAGTGCCAAAAGCAAACGCATTTGGTATTTGTATCTCGGAAATACCTACTCGTGGCTTGGGAATCCCAGCCTTCATCGCTAACTCGCTCACCATCCGATGCAATTCCGGCTGCTCACCTTCCGTAACATAGCGAACACGCATTGTCCGCTCCACTATCTTTGGACCGATAAAGAACTGGATAGCCACCATCACGAAGGCGAGTAAAGCGTAAATTATCGGCGTACCCGCTCCAACAAAAGTAGCTATAACGACTAATAGCGCATAGATCGCTGCAAACAGGAGTATTACACAGAGCCCCATCCTTATATTAAGCCACGCGGTTCTCATTTTCTTATTAGGTGTATAATCTATCTACCACTATTTAAACCTATATTATCTCAAATTCGACGTTATGGTGAGGGCATATCGAGAAAACCTAAATTGTTGACACAGATTAACGCAGATTAACACAGATGAACAGAGCAATGCCGTTAAAAATAGCCTGGTCCAACAGAAGAAAAAATCAGTGTAAATCAGTGTTAATCTGTGTCTTAAAGAGAGGGCAGTTATACTTTATGTAAAAAATAAAAAGAAAAAAGAAAGAGGTTGCCGTAGGGTTCACACACCGATTTGTTGATGAACGCAGCCTTTCACGTTTTCTCGTATATCTCAACCGACTCTGGGAATATTCCCGGTCTATCGTCGGTAATCCAGTAAACATAGCTGATCACGTGCACTAAATATTCAAGATAGCCTTTGATGAAGTTGCTCAACCCTTCGCTTCTGCGTCCGAGTATCAATATCACAAACCACTGAATAATCATACATATCTCTGCGATAAATCCGTACACTGCCACTACCAGTAGTATAACGAACGAATACACGATTCGAATGAAAAGTTCAAGCCGTCCTGCATCATGTTCGTAAACAAACAACTGTTTCAAATCAGCCGGTTTTTCTTCTGCCATTATTATCACCCCCTTTTATTTTAAATATCTCTGCGCTTAAACCCAATGTGCTCATCATATAAAAAATTATCGGTGAACTGGCATACTTTGAGATTTGTACTGTTAATATGCCTATTTGGAGACGTCACGGTCATAAACAGAGAACACACCCAAATTTAAATTAAAGTATCGCGAGGAGCAACCTTTTTATTTCTGCTTATATTATTCTCAATTGGTGAGCGAATACAATGAAGTATAAAATAACAGGGGATAACCTGCAATTGGTAACGGTGGAGTTAAACGCTGGAGAAACGATGTATGGAGAAGCAGGCTCCATGGTGTACATGAGCTCAAATATGGATATGGAAGCGAAGATGAAAGGTGGCTTGATGAAGGCTATCGGGCGTAAATTCGCGGGTGAAACGATGTTTCTAACCGAATTCACACCGACCGGGGAAGAGGGCATGGTGGCATTCGGCGGTAACGCACCGGGAACGATCAAGCCGATAGAGCTTGCATCGGGCAGAGAATTTATCGTTCAGAAAGATGCATTCCTCTGCGCTGAGGATACCGTAGAGCTAAGCGTTGCATTCCAACGGCGGTTAGGGTCTGTTTTCTTCGGTGGAGAAGGGTTTATTTTAGAACGACTTTCTGGAGAAGGCACCGTTTTTATTCATGCCTGCGGCGATTTTGTAGAGTTTGATCTGCAAGCAGGGCAAACAATGAAGGTAGATACCGGCTGCGTAGTTGGCTGGGATGGAACGGTAGGCTATGAGATCGAGCGAGTAAAAGGGATAAAGACGATGTTCTTTGGCGGCGAAGGTCTCTTTTTGACCTCCTTAAGAGGGCCAGGGAAAATAATTATTCAATCAATGACATTGCACAATTTAGCATCCGCCTTAGCACCGTTCTTACCAGGTGCACAGGGCTCTTCGGGTACTTCCGGTTCATCAGGTGTCGTTGGCACTCTGCTTAAGGGAACGTTGGGTAGGTAGATGAGTAAATAGTTCTCTCGAC
>JAUXGS010000034.1 GCA_030621945.1 Methanosarcinales archaeon
CGTTCGGCAGGAATTATGTTGTTTCAAAGGATGAAATGAATATTTTAGATGAAATATCCAAATATAGAACGCCATTTATTCATCCAGAATCGCGAGAAGAAATTCCAGATCGAGAGCACTGTTTTCAAATCATCACAAAGCTTCAAAAATTCGCGGAAGCTATCGAAAATAATGGAATATATCCCACCGTCATTCAAATCAAACGTGATGTTACAAATGAGTATGGAACGCCATATTATGAGGTAGTTGATGCTAAAGGTAATCAATGGGAAATTTACGCGCGTATGTTTGGATTGGACTTTGATAAGGCATATTTTATGTATTCAAAGATCCAACCCGTGGCTATTAATCCAACAATAGTTGAAAAAATATATTAAAAATTGCACATTTCTTCCTACATCGGCAACACACCGTAAGCCACGAACAACGAGGAGAACAGGATGGCAATCATATTCATTGACTTGATCAGCGGATTGATCGCAGGCCCTGCGGTGTCTTTGAACGGGTCACCGACCGTATCGCCGACGACTGCAGCCTTATGTGCATCGCTCCCCTTTCCACCGAGATAACCATCCTCAATCATCTTCTTCGCATTGTCCCAGGCTGCACCGCCATTCGCCATCATCAGAGCCATCATCAGCCCTGTAATAATCACTCCGATTAACAGCCCGCCGAGTGCAATTGCACCAAGCAAGAGACCTACGACTAAGGGCACCACCACTGCAATCATGCCCGGGACGATCATCTCCCGTAACGCTGCGGCGGTAACGATGTCAACGCATTTGCCGTATTCCGGCTTTGCTGTGCCCTCCCATATTCCTGGTATCTCCTTGAATTGCCTCCGTACTTCTTCAACGATCTTGAATGCGCCTTTACCCACTGCACGCATCATCACCGAGCTGAAGATGAAGGGTAAAAGCCCGCCAATTAATAAGCCAATGAGCACGATAGGATTGAAGAGGCTGAATTCTGCCGGTGACAATCCTATTTTATGTAAATAATCGGAAAAGAGCGCTAATGCGGCTATTGCGGCGGATGCAACTGCATACCCTTTGGTTACCGCTTTCGTGGTGTTACCTACCGCATCAAGCTTGTCGGTCGTGTCTCTAACTTCAGGCGGTAAATCCGCCATCTCTGCTATTCCGCCTGCATTATCGGTAATCGGACCGTACGAATCGAGTGCAACGATTATACCGGTGGTCGAGAGCATAGCAACTGCAGTAATTGAAATCCCGTACAGTCCCGCCATACTTGCGCCGGTAACCATGAACGGCACGAGATACGCAACCAGTATCCCACCGCAGATGATTATCACTGGCCAGCCTACGGACATCATACCAACTGCAAGACCAGTAATGAGATTAGTGCCCGCGCCCGTCTTGCTTGCGTCTGCAATCGACCTTACGGGTGCATGATCCTGCGTGAAATATTCCGTAACCATCACCATGAGCGCCATTATGATGATCCCCACGACCGCGGAAATGAAGATTGAATAAGCGGCTGCGTTATTTCCGAATAGAATCATGGTTACCGGGTAAAAAAGAACGACACTGAGCACTGCAGCGGTAATCACGCCCTTGTATAACGCTCCCATGATGCTCCCCTTCTCGCCCATCCGCACGGCGAAGATAGCAACAATAGATGCGAAGATGGCAACCGCACCCAAAATCAGCGGATATTCAATCAGCGTTAAACTCGATGCAATGCCCGGGAAAACTTGTGCTACGTCTCCAGAATTTATCATTAAACCCCCAATGAGCATTGCTGCAATTGACGTAACCACGTACGTCTCAAATAGGTCTGCACCCATACCTGCACAGTCACCTACATTGTCGCCTACGTTATCCGCAATGACACCGGCATTTCTCGGATCGTCCTCCGGTATCCCTGCTTCTACCTTACCTACCAGGTCCGCCCCAACGTCCGCGGCTTTTGTGTATATCCCACCGCCAATCCGGGCGAATAACGAAATCAAAGAAGCTCCAAAACCATACCCCACAACGAGGTCAACCGCATGCGAACCGCCGCCGAAAAGAATGTAAAAAACACTTGTGCCCAGTAACGCGAGCCCAACCACCGCAAGCCCGGTTACGGCGCCGCCCCTGAACGCAATCTCAAGTGCGTTTCGTACACCTGAGAATGCGGCTTGTGCAACTCGGGCATTGCCCCGTGTAGAAACGAACATGCCAATATAGCCTGCCGCCGCAGACCCTGCTGCACCCACCAAGAACCCTACTGCAATCCTGCCAGAATCGAAATACCCGCCTTCAAAGGCGTTCGCCAATGCAACGACTAATACCCCTGCGATTATGACCGCAACGACCGCAACAGTCCTGTATTGCCGGTTCAAGTAAGCAGATGCACCCTCTTGAATAGCTCCGGAAATCTCTCGCATTTTATCGCTGCCTGAGTCCTGCTTAAGCGTGTAAACGGCTAATACCGCTGCGAATGCCAAACTTACAAGCCCTGCAATCGGGGCTAACCACAATAAGTCCATTTTTCACTCTTACCTCAGTTTCTTAAATTATGCTACTCTATTCGATAGTTTACTCTCTAAATTTATATTATCTACTAGCACTTTTCTTTTTTCGCACTACTTATAAATGTTACGGTTTTTGCACGACCATTTAAAAAATGAAGAAAAAGGAGCTGGAAATCCTGTTAGAACGTGTGGATGACATAAAGGAGCCCGATGCAGACTGGGAGCAATACTCAACGCCCGCTACGGTAGCTTCTGAATTACTCTATTTTGCGTTTATGAATGGAGATATAGAAGACCGGATAGTCTACGATCTCGGATGCGGTAACGGAATACTGGGGATCGGTGCGAAAGTATTGGGTGCAAAAGAAGTTATAGGAATAGATAGCGATAAGAAGGCGATAGAAGTTGCACTTCTGAATTGTAAGAAGCTGGACGTGGAAGTAGAATTCAGAAGGTGTGATGTGCGATTAGTGGAAGGAGAAGGGGATACCGTCGTGATGAACCCGCCTTTTGGCGCACAGAGGAAGAACAGGCATGCGGATCGAGTCTTTTTGGAAAACGCTTTTGAAATAGCGCCTGTTGTTTATTCTATACTTAATACCGGCAGTGAATCTTTTTTAAGAAGTTTCATGCCCACTGCGGTAATTCATCGTTTTCCAGTCGCTTTTCCACTAAAAAGGCGGTTCTGGTTCCACAAAAAGGATAAGAAAGTCATACCTGTGGATATATACCGGGTGGAGAGAACGTGAGATAAAGCCCAAGATGCTAATTCACAACTCAAGCGTCTTTTGACTTTGGCTTCAAAAACTAAATATTCTCTGATTGGTATATTCCCTTGTACCCGGTACTTACGACTTTAGCGAGCTTGATAAAAACCAACTGGAGGATACGTGCGTTTTTCTTCACATAGAAGCCCTTTTCGTTCGCTACTATCAGTAACGATTCGCTTCTACCCTCGTAGCCGGCATCCCAAAATCCCGTTTCAATCGTAACGCCACAGCGTATAAGAGTTGTTCGTGGCGCTCCGATTGCCATAATATCCTTTGGTAGATGAACAACTTCATTAAACAGTACTTTATACGCTCCTGGCGATAAAAATACCCTGCCAAGGTTAAAATCGAGTTCCTCGGTCTCCGAAAGCTTCCGGTCCTTATTGCTGAAATCTACGCAACCAGCACTCACGATTTTTTCTATATGTTGTACCGTCAAATCCACGCCGTTTGGTTGCAGTTGCGTATTAAGGTCAATCAGGTTCTCGATCAAGGGTGGCTTAGTACTTAAAAGTGCTCTGATTTGAGCTTTTGAAAGCACAGAGCCGGGCAAATCGGAAAGCTCTTTTTCGATTCTACTTCCCCCGGTTTTACTCATTCTTATAACCTCAAGCCTCCGATTCTTAACTGATAGTAGTTAGTAACTTTTTATTTCTGCCGCATAACTTACATATATACCAATACAATACGGTTTCAAAACTTTATCAAATCAAAGATAATGAACGAAGATGACGTTGCGCGAAGTGCGCAATTGGCTTTGCTCCTGGAAGTATCCGCGTATCCGAAACCCGGCAATGTTGACCGCACACACGATTTTATAGATACGAGCTATGAGCATTTTCTCGCTTCTTCTGTTGCTGTGTATCCGGTCTTGAGAGCCGCGGCAGCACGCGGGAGCGGCAAAGGACTGGGTGTGGGTGAATTAGTAAGAAGCGGAGTGGAAGAAAGTACTGCGTGGCAACGCGGTGGAAATACACATTTCGGCGCACTACTTTTGTTAATTCCTTTAACGATGGCAGCGGGCGCTTGCGAGCGCTATGATATGGAAAAGATAAAGCGAAAAGCAACAGAAATCATGCTGAACACCACTACGGACGATGCAATGGAAGTTTACAGGGCATTTCCAAAGGCAAAAGTGAAAGTGAGAAGAGACGTGCCAGAACTTGATCTGACGGACGAAGCCTCGATACAAGAGATCCGAGATAAGAAGCTCTCTCTTTACGAGATCCTTACCATTTCTGCATCGTATGATTTGATTTCACGGGAATTGGTGGGTGGTTTCGAGTTGACCTTCCGGTATGCCGCGCTGATAAATGATTTTGCCAAAGAGGAGCGCATCAATGATGCTATAACGCGTGCTTATCTGAAGTTGCTATCGGAAGAAGAGGATACCTTTATTACAATGAAGTTCAGCTCTGAAAAGAGCAGATACGTGAAGGAGCGGGCAAAAAGGATTGTAAATCAGGGATATGAGCGTGAAGAGATAGAGGAACTCGATGCGGAACTCATAAAGGAAGGCTTAAATCCCGGCTCTACCGCGGACATAATCTCAGCAGCGTTGTTTATCAGTATTCTCGGTGGTTTGAGGTTTTAGCGTACAAGTCGGAGCTTTCCTGTCTTTTTTTATAAACTGCTTCCTCCCTAAATCCACCATTCATCATTATTAGCTTCAGACCACCCGGCTCTATCCCCCGTATAGTTGCACCATCACCTGTATCGGTATCCACCGGTGTAAATACAACTGCCTTTTCGCGTTCGTAATCTATTTCTCTTAATATTCCAAGCCCCCGAATTTCCCCATATTCATCTTCTCCTTCACCGTTACCTTCGCATATTCTGTCGAAAAGACCCACTATTGTGCCTTCTTCCGGAAGCCACGCTAAAGTAGAGAGTTCAAAAACACTGTCCTCAGCCGCTCTAAAATATTTGTTATACGCCTCTTCACGCAGTGCTCTTCGCTCTTCCCTCGTTCTACTCCTCGTCTCACTCGACATTCGTAGCTTAATGACCTTTGCATTTAAATGCTGTATGATATGTCCCAGTTCATCCTCTCGCTCTATCGCAACGACAATGGAGGGATCTATCGCTTTTATTTCGAACCGCTTAAACCTCTCCGCATCTTCTCCTTCTATCCATCCTGTTGAGTCCACAATTATAACGTCTGCATTGAGCTTCTTTGCTTTCTTCGCAGCGGCTGCTGCCCCGTTCACGCACTCACGCATACAACCGTTAGGCGATGTATTTCCAACGAAATAGAGGCTGTGAAGAGGCACTTCTGAAATTATTTGTATTTTGCCCTCCAGAATACCCATTCCTATACAGCACGGGGGCCCTATATCACTTTGGCCCACATCAGCATCTACAACAGCCACTTTGAGCCCGTGCTCATAAAATCTGTTTGCAAGAGCAGTAGCGGTGTAAGTCTTTCCTACGTCTACACCGCCGAGCAAGAACAGGGTTAACGGCTTTTGATCATGCCTCAGATAATCTTGCATAGCCCCTTCAATAGCTCGCATGTCGTTCAACATCACATAATTATTTTTATTGTAGCGTAAAATATTTTTAATGAGTTATTCTTTTACTCTTTTACAGGTCTCCATTTGTTTTGCTTTACACGGGATATAGAGGGAGAGGGATAAGAGCGAATGAAGGTTGTTGATAAAGAAGAAATCGTGGAGAAATGCACCGAGATGCTTGAAGAGATGCTGGGCGATATTACGGTTCCGAGAAACATAAGGAGATCAACGAGTGCAGTAAAAAATAAGCTGCTGAATGGCAATGAGCCACTGGCAGTGCGAGTGGCAACCGTGATCTCTGATTTGGATGAACTAACCACCAACCCGAATGTTCCTTCCCATACAAGGGCGTTAGTGTGGAGCATAGTAAGTCAGTTAGAAACGATTGCGGTTGATGAGATGAATGAATGAGAAGAAATGATAACAATAGCGATAGCCGGGAAGCCGAATTCTGGCAAATCATCCTTTTTTAAGGCTTCTACACTCGCAGATGTTGAAATAGCCGCGTACCCGTTCACAACTATCGCGCCCAACACAGGGATTGCATACGTGAAGGTGAAATGCCCGTGCCAAGAAGAAGCGATTCAGCAGGAGATAGGAGGTGAAGGGTGTGGAAATTGCATTGATGGGTATCGTTTCGTACCTGTGGAACTCCTCGATGTTGCGGGTCTGGTCAGAGGTGCACATGAAGGAAGGGGTTTAGGGAACGAATTTTTAGACGAACTCAGGCAGGCAGAAGCGATAATACATGTTGTAGACGCATCAGGAGGAACGGATGCGGATGGCAATGTGGTGGATGTCGGGAGTCATAACCCACTCGAAGATGTTAATTTCTTCAAAACTGAGTTGAACCTGTGGGTGTACGGGATAATAAAGCGGAATTGGAGGAAACTGGAGCGAAAGGCGGAATTGGAAGGAACGAAGATAGAGCGGTTGCTATCTG
This sequence comes from Methanosarcinales archaeon, assembly GCA_030621945.1. Classification (GTDB taxonomy): domain Archaea; phylum Halobacteriota; class Syntropharchaeia; order Alkanophagales; family Methanospirareceae; genus JACGMN01. Next base: position 6,712 of record JAUXGS010000034.1, read on the forward strand.
AACAATTAGCTGGCGTTGGAGTAACGGAAGAGCAAATAAAGATGGTTCTATTAGAATCCAGCAGTTTAGAGAGAGCTAACTATAGGTCCTGGACTGATGAGGACCTGAAAAATTTAGCTTATGCCATAATAAACCGGAGTAAAAGAATGCTTATTGCGGCTAACAAAGCTGATATTGCGCCTGAAGAGAACATAAAGAAACTGAAAGACAAAAGCGAAAGCGAGGATGAAGAGCTGGTGATTCCCTGCTCTGCAGAGGCCGAACTTGCTTTGAGAACTGCCGCAAAGAACAAGATTATAACCTATCTGCCTGGCGATACAGATTTTGAGATTTCTCATGAAGTCACGGAAAAGCAAAGAAAAGGACTGGAACGGATAAGAGAGTTTATTCATGCGTATGGCGGCGGCACAGGTGTTCAGAATATCATAAATCATGTGGTGTTTGATTTGTTAGATTACGTAGTTGCGTATCCGGTGGAGGACGAGCATAAGTTCAGTGATTCCGTAGGGAGAATCCTGCCAGATGCGTTTCTTTTGAAAAGAGGCAGCACAGCCAGAGACTTAGCCTTCGCGGTTCATTCTGACATCGGGGAGAGTTTTCTTTATGCTGTAAATGCGAGGACAAAACTCCGACTGGGTGAGAAACACGCATTGGAAGACAATGATATAATAAAGGTGGTTTATACAAGGTGATGTAGTTGTATAATCATGATTTTTGATACAAGATGCAATATACAGGAAATTAAAATTCACAAGGTAAGCCTTAGCTTGCCGAAATTCGAGTTGGAACTATGAGGATAGGAGCCAGTTGAAGCTGTGGAATCTGGTCGTAAATCATAGTCCTGTATCTTGTATCCGGTATCCTGCATCCTCACGTAACCGGCAGCGTAAAACAGACCGTGCACTCCTTACCCTTCTCAGATTCTATCCAGATACGACCGCCGTGCACCTCGATTATTCGTTTCACGATTGCTAATCCCGCACCAGTGCCCTTGCCACCCGAGTCCACCTGGTAAAACAAATCGAACACTTTTTCATGCTGACCGGGATCAATTCCTATTCCGTTATCCTGCACAAAGAACACTCGCTCACCGATGTCAATGCGATGCCCGATCTCTATCCTCGGATACGGCTGTTCGCCCCGGTAATTTATACCGTTTGTAATCAGGTTTACCAGCACCTCTGCTATCCGCATCCGGTCCACCTGAACAGTGGGGAAGTCCTCGGCTACGGAAACTTCAACGCCACTCGATTTTATCTGCTCTGTGGTCTGCGCCAGTGCATCTTTGACAATTTCGTCAAATGACACATCCTCTGGTGGATTCACCATACGCCCGATGCGAGAGAGTTCCAGCGTGTCACTCAAAAGTTTGTCCATCTTTGTAGCGGCTTTATCTATAAACGTCAAATTGTCTTTCGCTCTTTCTACTTCATTCTGTGCTAAATCTGTTTGAACCATGTCGGTGAA
>JAUXGS010000095.1 GCA_030621945.1 Methanosarcinales archaeon
CACGAGTTGAACGACCTTTTAAGGTAAAACCGTTCGTTGAGAACAAGCCGTGGGGGTACGAGCTTTGGTGCGCATCACCACGGAATTATGCTGAGCTGGAATCCGAGACTGATCAAGAATTCACCCTTGATGACCTGACGTTGTTGTTTCCCGAACAGATTTTAGGTGCTTTGACTGCTTCGAAAAAGAAATTCCCACTGATTGCGAAGATAATCAAGGCAGATGAGAATCTATCCGTGCAGGTGCATCCGGACGATGCGTATGCGAACTCGCTGGGCGATGTGTTTGGTAAAGAGGAGGCGTGGCACGTCCTTGAGGCAGCACGGGATGCGAAGATTTATCTTGGGTTTGATGATGTTATGCGTACAGAGGATGTGAAAGAAGCGGTTAAAAGTGATACGTTTCTCTCTTACTTGCATGCGTTTGATGCACATGTTGGTGATACGTACCACATTCCCGCGGGCGTCATTCATGCATTGGGTGCGGGAACAAAGGTATATGAGGTCAGCACTGCATCAGAACGAACCTTCAGGATATATGATTATGGCAGGGGACGAGAACTGCATCTGAAGGATGCCATGAATGTCTTGAAGTTGGATGAGGAAGGTTTAGGTAAAGATTTGAAGAAAGAGCCTGAAATTGTGCGTAAAACGAAAGAATTAGAAGATTATCAACTCTTGCGAGGTGAGCAATTTGAATTAAGACTTTTTAAGGTGCATGGTGACGTAAACATCGGTACAGAAAATAGGCTGCAAGTGCTTACCTGTGTGCAGGGGCAGGTTACGCTAAAGTCAGAATCGAACGTGACAGAATTAACTCCGCTGGAAACGGTAGTGGTGCCTGCGTGTGCTGAGAATTTTGAGATGCATGGCGATGGAGTGTTTATGTGTGCTATTTCATTACTTCGCAAATAGAGGGGGGGGGACAGCTCTTCACGCTCAGGAAGCAAAGAGCCGTACGTATAGCATAGCGTTGAACTATCGACAATAACCAAGCATTTATCGTCTGTAGGTTCCCGGTCTTGGTCTAAACGTTTTTGGCCGTTCCTTCCATCGTATTCCCACTTTCTTTACATCAGGCAACCTTTCTTCAGTTATGGTTACATCCTTGAGTTTCATTACGCCCCTAAAACTATCATAATCCCTGCTTGCGAGGATATTAATTGCTATCCCCTCTTTTCCCGCTCGCGCGGTTCTCCCTATTCGATGAATATAATCCTTGCTGTATTTCGGGATATCGTAATTGTAAATATGCGAGACACCGGGAATATCAAGTCCTCGTGCCGCTACATCAGTGCAGACAAGAACATAGGCTTTTTGTGAATGAAACTGCTTCATTACTCTGTCTCTTCTGTCCTGCGTAAGTCCGCCATGAATGGCCATGGCGTTTATTCCTACAGCTTTTAGGTTGTTCGCAACAAAGTCCGTATTTTTCCGTGTGTTGCAGAACACCATTACAAGCCCTGCTTTTTCGTGTTCCAATAAATGGACTAACAGCGAAAATTTCGACTTGTCAGGAACGTCATAGTAAACCTGCGTTAATTTCTTCGGATCAACGTAGGTTTCCGCAGCGACTTTAACCGGCTCTTTCATGTATTTCCGCGCAAGACGCGCTACGTCTGCTGAAATGGTCGCGGAAAACAAGAGCGTCTGCCTCTCCAGCGGACATTCTCTTACTATCTTTTTGACATCATCAATAAATCCCATATCCAGCATTCTGTCCGCTTCGTCCAACACCAGCGTGTTTACCCTGCCCAAATTCAGAGTTCTTCTTCCAATATGGTCCAATATTCTGCCCGGTGTTCCTATAACAACATCCGCAGTCCTCAATTGCTCAATTTGCGGATTGATTGACACACCACCAAAAACAGCAACGAGCTTCAACGGCTTGTACCTTGCGAAATCACTTACTGCTGTTGCAACTTGCTGTGCCAGTTCTCTCGTTGGAGTTAAAACCAGCGTCTGAATTCCTTTCCCTTTTTCGGTTTTTTCTATAATGCCTGAAGCAAACGCAAGTGTCTTTCCAGAACCCGTTGCCGCCTCGGCTATAACATCCTGTCCAGCAAGAATCAAAGGAATCGCTTTTTCCTGTATCTCTGTCGGCTTTTCAAACTTCTCGTCTTCTATCGATTTCAAAATAGGCTTTATAATACCCAGTTTTCTAAAATGTTCCATCCTCTCTTTATTCAAGAAAAAAGTCTAAACCTCTCTCTTATTTACCTCTCTACTTTATACGTTCTCATTTACGACTATAAAAAGGTTGTACGCATAACTCTGTTCGTGTCCACAAGCAGTCGCGCGCTTTCATCGCCGTTCAATCTCTCCAATTCCTTCAGATATCCAAAATCGGAATTCCGAACATTATTTATGCAGCACGATACAATACTTTTTAATTGGTTGCACTACATTCATAATGTTAGAACGAGAAAGTAAAGTATTCATACATGGGACAGGGGTGTGAGGTGAAAAAATGGGATTAAAAGAAGGTTTTGAGAAGTTATTTGTGAAGAAGGAAGGGATAGGGGACGAGGATGATTATCGGGACCTGGACATAGAAGCGTATGAAGAGGAGCTAAGGGAAGAAGAAGGCGTAAAGATGTACATAAAGACAGCGGAATTGACCGGTTTATACGATATTCCCGATTTGAAAAAAGAGATATATGCAGGCAATATCTTGATTCTGGACATATCACTGGCGAAGCAGGACAAAGTTCTGGTAGAGAAAGCGATAAAAGACTTAAAGATGGCGGCATTCGATGTAGGCGGAGACATTGCGGGTCTCTCTGATGATCAGGTGATCGTGGCGCCAATGGGAATTAAGATCGAACGGAAGAAACTGACCGGGAAGTAGCTTAGTTACCTATCTTGACTGTGCAGTGGGGTTACCGTGAGTGCCGTGAAAGAGGAATGTCCACTTTGTGGAGCGGAAAGCGAATTGCATTGCGTACCCTATGAAATTCCCTTCTTCGGCGAAATAATGATATTTACCACGGTTTGTGCCTCGTGTGGTTTTCGCGCTACAGAGGTAATGGTGCTCTCGGAAGAGAAGAGGGGAAGATGCGAGATGGTGGTTTCGTCAGCGGAGGATGTGAATGCAATAGTTGTACGGTCTTCGTCTGGAACCATTGAGATACCGGAGTTGGGCGTAAGCGTAGAGCCAAAGAGTGGAGAAGCTTTTATCTCTACGGTGGAAGGCGTGCTGAAGCGAGTGGAGAATGTGGTGAAGATGTTGAGCAAAGATGGCAAGAGCAAGAAGCGTGCAGATGAAGTTTTGAAGCAGATAGAGGAGATAAAGTCGGGTAAAGCGAGCATGACATTAATAATTGACGATCCAACGGGTAACAGTGCGATAATACCCGATAAACTATTCTTTGAAAAAGAAATCATTACGGAATAAACTCATTCTTAGTGTGGTCATTTATTTAAAATAAGGTATAAGAGGGTGTAAAAATGGGCAGAGACAGTTCAATAGAGAGAAACATAAAGGTTGAGTTCGTGAGTAGAGAACCGATTGAGGAGCAAGAGATAGAGATAGTGGAACGAAAAGGGTTGGGGCATCCTGACAGCTTATGCGACGGTATAGCAGAGGCGGTTAGCGTAGCATTGTGCAAAGAGTATAAAAGAAAGTGTGGGGTGATATTGCATCACAACACCGACAAGGTACAACTTGCTGCCGGCAGGTCAAATCCGCGATATGGTGGCGGCGAGGTTATTTCGCCAATATACATACTGTTAGGCGGACGAGCAACGCGAGTGTTTGAGGGTGAAGAAATCGCTGTGGATATCGTGGCGGCGAATGCGGCGAAGGGATATATGAGAACCATCAGAAATTTGGATGTGGACAACCACGTAATAGTGGACAGTAAGTTAGGAAGGGGATCTTCAGACCTTTTAGAAGTTTTCACGGGTAACAATCTGAAGGGCAAACAGACAGAGATGCCCATGGCAAATGACACCTCCTTTGGCGTTGCACATGCCCCCTTCTCGGAGATTGAATCTATCGCTCTTAATGTGGAAGGAAGGGTGATGGCGGAATACCGCAACAAGGAGAAAGCGATAGGTGAGGATATGAAGGTGATGGCGCTTAGGGAAAAGGATAAGATAACTTTAACGGTTGGCGATGCTTTCGTTTCTAAATATGTGGATGACTACGAGCATTATGAGGATGCAAAGCGACGATTAAGGGACTTTATAAGCGGCGTAGCAGAATCATATACAGCACGGGACGTGAATACCCAGGTAAATATGGCTGACACGCCAGAATCAGTTTATATTACCGTGACCGGGACATCAGCGGAGATGGGCGATGATGGCGGTGCGGGTCGTGGTAACCGGTGCAATGGGCTTATCACACCTAACAGGCAGATGAGCATGGAAGGAACGCCGGGAAAAAATCCGGTGAACCATACGGGGAAGATATACAATTTGCTTGCTAATAAAATAGCCAACGAGGTCGTTGAGAACGTAGATGGGGTTAAAGAGGTGCACATAAAGATCCTTTCTGAGATAGGCAGAAGGATAGACGACCCGAAAGTAGCAACTGCTCAGATAATTCCAAAGAGTAATGTAAACCTTGAAGTAATGGAAAAGAAGGCGCAGCGAATAATAGATGAGTGGCTTTCAAACATAGCGGAGATTACGGAGATGGCGATCCGAGGGGAATTGAGAACGTTTTAAACTTAACCCGCACAACCCGCACGCAGATGGAATGCAAAACATAAACATATGATAAAATCGGGGACATACGTTGGGATTGCCTGCGTAACCTGTTTCATACTGGGCATAATGGCAGGCTATTTACCTGGCTATTATTCCGGGATTCAAAATCAGGATGATGGTTTGACACAAGTTTCAACGATTGACGCGATACTCAACGGACTTTATGACGG
>JAUXGS010000100.1 GCA_030621945.1 Methanosarcinales archaeon
ATATCCTCTTCCGGGCTGTATCTTAACGATCGGTCCAGTTGCGCCAGAATGTCCGCCTGTGTTACGTCTGCGGATTCTTGCCAGAAGCCGCACATCGTGCATTTACGCCACTGACAGCCTGCGGTTCTCAATATGACGGTCAAAGCTTTTATCGCTTTTCGTTCTTCTTTGAAGTAATCGTAGTCGAACCACGAAGCTACCGGGTTTTTATTCTTTGAGGTGTTCATTTCATGATCTCTGACATATTAAGAAATTATGGATGAGTCCTTATCGCTCTGATGACCTCCAGCCAAATTTTTAGATGTTCCTCCCTTAATTCTTTATCTTCCCAACTTTAAGTTATTTGTGCAACTAAAAATGGAATTTAAAGCTCTTGTTATAGACCTGGATGGTTCGGTATATCATGGCAATACTCTTATTGAGAGAGCAGATGAAGCACTTAATTCCCTTGGTAAAAAATATGATATGCTCTATATTACCAATAACTCTACACGCTCAAGAGCGGAGTTTTGGCGTAAATTAGCGGATCTCGGCATTTCTTGTACTAAACAGCAGCTTATAACATCGGGATATGCTGCCGCCCAATACATTCAAGAGCATTATGCAGATAGCAAAGTTTACGTAATCGGAGAACAAGGTTTGAAAGACGAACTCATCGAACACGATATAACCATTTGCGAAGAAGATTGCGATTGTGTACTTGTCGGTCTTGATATGGCGTTCAACTATAAAAAGATGAGCAAAGCATCAAACATCATATTAAAAGGTGCTGTTTTCATTGCTACAAATACGGATCCATTTTTAATCACGAGTGATGGAGTGAAACCGGGAGCTGGCTCATTGGTCACTGCAATTGAAACCGCAAGTGGTAAAAAAGCGATTGTTACCGGTAAACCGAGTGCATTTATTACCGATCTTATAGTAAAGAAATTGAAGGTGAAGCCAGAAGAAATACTCATCGTGGGCGATAATCTTCAGACCGATATTCTCATGGGGATTAAAGGTGGAATGAGAACTGCCTTAGTTTTAACCGGCGCTTCAAAACTGGGCGATATTGAAAGATTACAAATTCGGCCTGATCATATCTTCAAGTCCATAAAGCACATCCCTCCCTTTTTAGATAAAAATCTTCGTGAAGGAAGAACAGAAAAGGATTGTCAGGATTGACAACCCTCAGGAATGCAGACTAATCGAGCGCCTTAACCGATTCGTTGTGAAAGTAGAGATCAAAGGAAACTACCATCCTGCACACATAACTAACACCGGAAGGCTATCCGAATTATTGGTCAAAGGAAGGCAAGTGTTCTGTTTTCGAACGCTGAATCAGGGCAAAACCGATTACAGGCTGTTTGCAATAGAAGAGTGCGGGTTGGGGGCGCTCATTGATACCCAACTGCAAATGAAAGTGTTTAAACCGAATAAAGCTGCCGATGCGGAACTCCACGATGCGCTTAAAGAAGCGGATAAAGCTGGCGTTGAGATAAGAGCCATTGGCTTGTACTACAATCCCAAAGACGCAGGCGTGTATCTCTTTGAGCCAGACCTCGAAGTGAGGATCTCGTAACGTTCCATATCATTATATAAAGGGAGTGAGGTATTATGTTCTTCGGAGAAGTTCACCCTTCACCATGCAATGAGCTGAGCAGCTTAGGGCGGGATGCATATGCAGCTTAGGAATATATTGGATGAGATACTAATAAAGGACGTTTATAAGAAAGTACCGGTGGACAGCGAATTGGTGTATTCACCATCCTTTATACCTGATGAGGATGTCGAACGAATGCAAACGGACACGAAATTCAAGAAGAAATACCTGAAGAAATTAAGTATGCGATTCCGCAGACTGGGCTATAGAGATTTAAAAGTAGTTGATATCGATCCGTCAACACATAGTTTAGTGGTACGATATACCGGCTATTACACCGGCTGTCGCAAGTATCCGGAAGTTCACTTAAAAACGCTCTTAATCTTACACGATGCGATGGGGTGGGATATCCGTGATCCCGAGGCTTTTGACCAGATTGTAGAGAAGGCGCGAAGAGACTTGGGTAGAAAGAATATAAAGGTAAAGGAGAAGCGATTGTATCGTTTCGCAAAACTCTTTAAACGAGCGATCGATCTGAAATGGGGTGGCGAATAACTCTATCTTCGTTTAGTTATGGTTTCATTGGTGTCGTGGGAGGGTGAAAATATGAGAGCAGCTTTCATAGCCGCCTCGGGTTTTTGGGGCTAATTGATTTTTAAATCTTTTTCATCCATTCAATTTATCCTTGCTTTCGATACTTATCTGAAAATACTACTTAAAGAGTCATTATAACTCAGGCACAGCTTTATTGTTCTGAAACCATGATGGTACTAACCATACTTGTGGTTTGGCTATTCTTTTCTCTAACTCTTCTCGTATAATAATTCCTGCTTTCGGGTTTAATACATTACCCTTAAAAAGGGAAGATATTAATTTTACCCCCTGGAGCTTGAATATATCCCACTCTTTAAATGTGAGGATTCGAACGCAATAAATCAAAGGTAAAAATGTAAGAACCAGCAAAAGGAAAAAAAGGAGTTTTTTGGATGACTAAAAATAGCCAATAACATTAATAAATCAGAGAAAAAGCAAAATATTACGACACTACAATTTTTTTCGTAAAGAAGCCTCCACCAGTTGGCATGGCGCAACAACCTTCCTGCCTTATCTCCGGTTTCCTTTTTGGATTTATCGGCGCCGAAATTCCAAAAGATTTCGCAATTTAAAAACGCAATACTCATGTTATACAAAGCCTGTTTTGTAACCGAATAAAAACTGGCAGTAATTAAAACTAAAATCGTGAGTATAGCAGCAATAAATGGGTGTTGGTATAGCATATCTGCATAGATGCCAATTATAGCGCCTGTAGTTTGCATTATTGCGGAAGGAAACCAGCTTGGATCCGTCATATTGAGATTTACATTTATTTTCTGTGTACTTTAATTTTCCCCCTCACGCCCATCAATTATCGAGTAGAAAGTTGAGGGCGGGAAAAAGTCTTCCAAAACTGCCTTCTTGGTGATATTTAAGCGTAATCCGCTTTTTTTTCGCATTTCAAAACACCGTCCTCAGATACAGATCATCTATGAAGATATTAAATCAAACGGCAGCCGTTTCGAGTTCATTGCCCGTTCTTTTACACGAGCGCTAAACCCCATTCTGAAAGTTACGTCCTTTACACGATAACGGTATGTTCAATCAATATTTTTACCCCGATCCCGATCAATATGAACCCGCCTACGATTTCTATTTTATTCTCGAAGAAGTGCCCGGAGATGTTACCGACAAAAACGCCTAAAAACGATAACACAAATGTTACGAGTCCAATTATTATTGCAGGAGTGACAATAGCCATTTTTAAGAATGATAAGCTCAGTCCAACGGCCAACGCATCAATGCTTGTTGCAATTGCTAATACCAACAACACAGAGATATTCAGCGGGTCGATTTCTTTTTCGTTTGAGCCTATTCTGGTTGAGCTAAGAATCATTTTACAACCGATCAAACTTAGAAGCCCAAAGGCGATCCAATGGTCAATACCAGAAATCAACTCCCTTGCGCTGAGTCCTGCGATCCAGCCTATTACTGGCATAATGGCCTGAAACGAGCCAAAGAATAGTGCAATCGTCAAGGCGTTACTGATTCTTAGGTCTTTTATCGTTAGCCCGCTTGTGATAGATACGGCAAGAGCGTCCATTGCCAATCCAATTGCGATAAGTAAAATGGTGATCATCTCTCTCGTATCTCTCTTTTGTGGTGCTCGTTTATGTGCTTAACGGTTTGTGTTTCTACGAAGGTGCGAAGTTGCGAAGCAACCGCGGAATATCATTTGGTGCTCACAACTTCACTATTCTTGTTCAGGGTATTCTTCAGGATTCCCCTCAAATGCCTTCTTGCATCCGGGGGCACGGAAGTAATATATTCTCCCTTTATAGTATTAATAAGCGAGCAGGGATGGAGATAGATACCAGAAAACAAGAAGATAGTAAGAACCAAAGAACGATTGTAAACTCTTTTTATAAAGCAATCCAAAGCTTTGGGACGACGCTCCCTATGCTGCTCGGCGTTATCTTGCTGTTGGGTCTTTTCAGCGTGTTCGTATCAAGCGAGATGATTTCTTCTGTATTTACCGGTGAATTGTTGCGCGATACGATAATTGGATCACTCATTGGCAGTATCTCAGCCGGTAATCCTATTATCAGCTACATAATCGGTGGAGAACTTCTAAAAGAGCAGGTGAGTCTCTTTGCGGTAGCAGCGTTCATTGTGGCGTGGGTTACCGTTGGCGTTCTTCAATTCCCCGCCGAAGCCGCGATACTCGGAAAACGATTCGCCCTCGCTCGAAATATACTCGGTTTCATCCTCGCTATCGTGGTTTCGATAGCTACGGTTACGACGTTAACGTTAATGGCGATCCCATGAAAGAGAAAAGAGCCACAAAGAATGGAATAAAGAAAAAAGGGGAAGGCTACTACTATGGGTTGTACTTCTTAGGCGCGGTGATCGGTCTCTATATCGTTCTTTATCTGCTCGAACCAGACAGCATACAGAAAGCTCTCAAAGCAAGTGGCAACGTGCTCATTCAGATCGCTCCCGTACTGATTCTGATTATATTTTTTATGGGCATTCTGGATTATCTTGTCAAACCAAAAACAGTGTCGAAGTACGTTGGTGAAGGATCGGGCATCAAAGGAT
>JAUXGS010000191.1 GCA_030621945.1 Methanosarcinales archaeon
ACACCGGATTGGACAGACTATAATGTACACGACCCGGGCATCACGTTAATAGAACTTTTTGCATGGTTAGCGGAGATGCAGATATATCGCCTAAACGGAATTAGAGATAGCAGTTACAGGAAGTTTTTAAAACTCATGGGTATTCCAAAGCTTAAACCTGCAAGAGCGGCTGAGGTTGATGTTACTTTTTCACTGCATGATCAACAGCCCAAGCTTGTTCGAGCGGGAACAAAGTTAGCTGCCAGAGATCCAATTTTAGGAGAGGATATAATCTTTGAGACAGAAGAAGAACTAAACGTAATAGATGCAGAGCTAAGAGCAATACTTTCCCGTCCGAAAAGCGGGAAGTTCATTGATAACTCTGAGGCTAACAGAAACGAAAATGTGTATTACTACGCCTTCAGGTATAAGCCAGAGGTGGGTGACGAGCTGTATCTGGGATTTAATAAAAGTCTAATGGGTGGAGAAATAACTTTGGCATTCTATCTTTACGAAGACGATTTATCCAAAATAGGTAGATATGGAGAAGTATATCCATCTGTAACCTTGAGCTGGGAATACTATACTGGCGGAGATTGGAGGGATGACAATAATTGGAGCAGCAGGTTGGAGATAAAGGATGAAACCAAGCATCTTACAGTAAGTGGTAAAATTCGGTTCAAAATTGAAGATGCCATGAAACAGACGGTTATTAATAACGCCAACCTTTTCTGGCTTAGATGTAGGATAGAAATAGACGGGTACGAGATACCCCCAAAGATAGATTTTTTACTTTTGAATACAGTTTCCGCGATTCAGAGCTTTACTTTGAAGGATTACAAGTTTTCCAGTAGCGGACTGCCGGATTTTTACTTAGATTTAGAATATACACCTGTTATAGAAGGAACACTCAAAGTAAAAGTAAAAGAAGAAGATGCTTGGATTGAATGGAGCGAAGTGGAAGATTTCGATGCTTCAAAGCCAGGGGATATGCATTACAGTGTGGATTTAGCTACTGGTCGAGTGAGCTTCGGGGACGGCATCACTGGCAAAATTCCGCCAAAAGGAGAAGATAATATAATCGTTTCTTACCGTTCGGGAGGCGGTGTGCGAGGAAATGTGAAGCCTCGTGTCATTAACAAAGTGTTAGACAAACCTGCTGAGGAGGTAACTGTTGACAACAAGAAGGCTGCGGTAGGCGGAGAGGATGCCGAGACGCTGGAAGAAGCAATAGTTCGTGCAAGAAAAGACCTGAAAACCGTTTACAGAGCCGTTACTTCTGCGGATTATGAGCATCTTGCTATGAACACGCCAGGACTCAGGGTTGCTAGGGCTAAAGCCATATCCCGATACCACCCAAGTCAGGACAGCGAAGTTTCTGGTATTGTTACCGTGGTTGTTGTTCCTCATAGCCCATACGCTAAACCGATGCCAAGCAATGGCTTCCTTAAGAACGTTTACAGACATCTGGATAAACATCGCCTACTTACAACTGAGTTGTTTGTGATTCCTCCAAGATATATAGAAATTTATGTGGATGCAACAGTAGTAATAAAGCCGAGATACAGTAAAAAAGCGGTAGAAAAAAGGGTTAGAACAGAATTGGAGAATTTCTTGCATCCCATTATGGGAGGCATTGATCGAAAGGGCTGGCCTTTTGGAAGACCCGTGTATAGATCCGAGCTATACGAGATCATCGATGGAGTAGAGGGTGTGGACTATGTTAAGTCATTAGTTTTAAAAAAGAAAGATGGCGAATGGCAAGCCGATGACATAGACATACCAGCACATGGAATAGTATATTCTGGGACTCATAAAATAGAAGCAAAAGAAGAAAAGGAGGATATTTATGGCTAACGAGTTTAAATTCAGGGCATTAACAAGCGAAGATTGGAAAGGTATTAAAGATGAATATCTGACTGATGAGCGAGGATTAAGACTCAAAGGAGATAAAGGAGCTGGCAGATATATCTCAAAACCCCTTGACAGCGGAATTGATGACTGCTGCTGGCACCGCATTGTTTTAGATGCAGATGTTCCGGAAAATTCCACGATTACTGTTTCTTTTTACAGCTCAGAGGAAGAAGAAGCGGCAAAAAGTTGGTCGGGAACTATTGTCTTTAAGAATGCAAAAGATGCGCTTGTGCCGGCACCACCTGGAAGATACATAACAGTGAAAATAGACTTCCACCGTGAGGAGGGAGAAGAAAGCCCGGTACTGAGGCAGGTGAAGATATATTATCCGAGACTTTCGTACCTTCGATACCTTCCTGCAGTATACCAGGAAGAGAGCACAAGCAAAGAATTCATGGAGCGATTTTTGTCCATCTTTGAGTCCGCGATGTATGATACTGAGGAAACGATATCCAAGATACCCAGGTATTTTGAACCGCTGGCGGCACCGTGGGACTTTGTCTTCTTGCTCGCCAGTTGGCTGTCTCTGGACCTGTATGAGTTATTAGGTGCTAAGAATCGTGAATTCATTTTACGTGCGGTAGAAGTGTATAAACAAAAGGGCACGGTATCAGGCATTGCACGTCTTGTCTCTTTTCTGA
>JAUXGS010000038.1 GCA_030621945.1 Methanosarcinales archaeon
GATGTAAGATACGTGGCGTTAGTGGTATTTTATTGCGCTGTAATCTGGTCAGCAGGGTATCTAAAGAGGATGCACGAGGATTATACTGCATTATCAGAGAAGAGAACACTCCTGCATATCGTATCGCCACTTCTATTCCCCCGGGGTAAAAAGTTGAAGGAGATGAGCGTGAGGGAGTTATTGGGCTCGGTGATAATGGATGAGCGGACCTTGATAGTGATAATAGCTCTGACCTTCTTATGGCGAATATTCATAACTCTTGATAGACAGATAGCGCTCTGGGAAAGTGCATGCTCAGGTGTAGCCCTCGTTATAATGGGCTGGCTCTTTCTCGCTTATATCTGTTCCATGCCCGGTAAAGTGAGGGACTGGCCTGAATTGGTTAAGGTTTATCACGGAATTTCCACTGGCATAATTGCCATAAACATCTACGTTATTGTTTACTATGCGATGAGATGGTATGGATTGGCGGGCTTGGGGGGCGTTACGGAAGCTTATGTGCCGCTTGATTTCGTTTTTGGAGATATAAGCTATTTTACATTGGTGATATTCTATTGTGCTTCGATAGCATTGTCGAAATATCTAAAAAGGGCGTATGATGGGTATTCCTTGCTATCCACGGAAGTATCGAAGGCGTAATAGTATATGTTAAAGTTCATTAAACGTCACAAACACCCATTCTGCGGACAAAAATACTTCCTTTTTTCAAAGATTCAAACCACTAAATCCTAATAAGTCCTTACAGGGCTTGGGGAGTCGTGGGCGGAGCGCATAACTAAACAAATCTAAATACCGAAATCCAAAAATGTTTTGGTCGTTTGGACTTTGAATTTTGGGATTGTTTCGAATTTAGATATTAGGATTTTCCACACTTTATCGAGCAGCTTTAACCTACCATGCCCAGTTATAAAGCATCTGTATTATATACGCAGACATACCGAGAAGAAGGAAAATGAGCGACAGTAAAATACCGAGGTGATAACCCAAGCTCTCCACCTCCACCTCGGGACAGCTTTTCTTTATTAATTCTATCGTTTCTTGATCCTGCGAACCCATCATGAGTTCCATCGCTTTCCCGGGGCATCTAATAAAGCATTTTAATGCAACAATAATTTTGCTTCCCATTCATTCTTACCTCCTGCCACTGGTATCCCACGTATTTATAGTATAATGTTATACGTGATATAAATAAGGGACATAAGAGTATTATCGATTTACTCCTCTTTACATTCCATCTTTTATATACTTTTTGGATATTTCCCGATGTTTATGAGGGGTTTTCAAAATCCTTCCTCATAATCGTTTTTATATTTGTTTATAAAGTTTTGGTGGTGTTTCATCATAGGTTAAAATTCGCCTCCAACTGTGCAGATACAATTTCAACCACATTCGTCCTTTACAGCACAGCAGTTGCTACATTTCCAACCCATGAAGAAATCAGAATATATTTATATGTAATATTCGTTTATAAAGAGTGAGATAGATAAGGGATGGGGGCTTCAGATAAAGATGGGCGTAAAAGAAACTTTTGAAAAAGTGATGACGGACAAGCGAGCGTTGGCAGTGATAATAGTCGCAGCGATTTTGTGGCGAACCGCTATGAGCCTTGACAAACAGATAGCGCCTTGGGAAAGTATCTGCTCGGGTGTTGCTCTTATCATATTGGGCTGGTATCTCTTCGCTTACCTCTATTCCCTGTCCCGGGAAGAGACGAGCTGGTTAATCTCGAATAAGGTGGCTCAGGGGCTTGCCATTAGCCTCATCTCCCTAAACGTTTACGTTCTTATTTACTATGGAATGAGATGGTACAGGTTACTTTCTACTACAGAAGCATATCTGCCTTATGATTTACTCTTAAGGAATGTAAGATTTCTCATGTTAGTGTTGGCTTATTGTGGAACAATCTGGGCGATAGGCTATCTAAGAAAGATGCACGATAATTACGTGTTGGTGACCGAAGAAATGCCGGGGATGCGAAAAGCTGCCGGGTCAGAAGCATTTGTAAAAATAATAGCCGATGACCGAACAGTAATAGCAATAATAGGGATAGCGTTTTTTTGGCGGGCATTCACAAGCCTTGACAAACAGATAGCGCCCTGGGAAAGTATGTGCTCTGGTGTTGCTCTTATCATACTGGGCTGGGCTCTCTTTGGTTACATAAATTCGCTGACGATGAGAACAATCAGACCAAGTGTTGCAAAGATTTATCATGGGATTGCCATTACTCTATTCGCTATAAACATCTATGTTATTGCTTACTACATAATGCGGTGGTATAGATTAGCGGGCTTTGCAGGTATAGAAGAAGCGTTGATGCCGCTGGATTTTGTCTTCCGAGATATAAGATTTTGCATGATAGTGATATTCTATTGCACAGCAATAGCGTTGTCTAAATATCTGGAAAGGGCATCAGCGGAGTGTGAGTATTTGATTAAAAAAGGAGAAAAGACGTATAAGGAGTGATATTCACATATTTAGGATTTCGGATTTAGTGTTTAGAATTTCCGTCCGCAAGAGATTGAGCAATTACGAGGAACAAGAGGGATTTTCTATTTGCGTTGTTTTTTATTAATACTGCCAATATATAATGGGTAGGAAAAGCTATGGCTTGGCGGAGAGGCATTTTAATTTTGTTTCCGAGAGTCATAGGAGTCTTGGTTGTCTCCGGCTTCCTGAAACATAAGAGAAAAACATCCTCGGAAAGAGAAATAGTAAGGTTTGAGGCTAGTAAGAAGAATGGAAGGATAAAGGTATCCGGCTCCTTTGAAATAACAACCTTCCAGAAATGGTGCAGAATAGGGCTCATCTTCAGGTTTAGTGAGACGGTTAAGTGGTACGAATATGTCCCCTCTCTTGGATCGCAATTCAACAAATACAAGTTATCAATCAACGATCGCATGGGGAATTGCTTGTTCAGCGAGGATAGGTCATTTATGGAGTTCATTTCACTTTTCAAGACGACTTATACTGGTCGGCGGTATTTGGGAAGATACACTGCAACCCACAAGGGCAATGTGGCAATATTAGATTTCATACCGCCGGGTCCTGGAAGCTATGAACTTGATTTTGATCTGGTTACAGATGAGGAGTTTTCGGAACCAGGGCATGAGAGAAAGACTTCTTTTCAAGAACTCGCTCTGTATGTTAGTGAGGGGGTAGATCCCATGGAAGACCCGGAATATCCACATAAGCGAGTTGATTTGATGACAGTTAGAGATATAATAACACGTCCAGTCATTGCTGAGGATGAAGAGGCTTTGGTCACTGAGATAGCGAAGGATATGGCAGAACTGGGGATAGGGAGTGTAGTTATAACAAAAGAAGGTAAACCCGCAGGAATTATTACTGAGCGCGACATAGCATTGAAAGTTATATTAAAGAATAAAAGAGCAAGCGAGGTAAAAGCAAAAGAAATAATGGCATTCCCTTTGGTAACCATCGAGCCAGAGGTATCAGTAGACGAAGTGTGCAAGCTCGCAGCGAAGAAGCGCATAAAGAGACTGCCGGTGGTTGAAAATGGGGTGCTCGTGGGCATTGTTAGTCTTCGAGACCTGTTGACAAAAAAGCCGGAGTATGTAAGGGAATTCTATTTCTAAATAAAGATATCCCAGATTATTGACCAATTACAGCAGAAAAGAGAATGAGAGAATACATATTCAAGGTAATAACAGATGCACGAATATTAATAGTAATAGCAGGCATAGCGCTTTTTTGGCGTTCACTGGTAAGCCTCGATAAGACTGAAGCCCTTTGGGAATGTATCTGCTCAGGTATTTCTCTTTTCATAATTGGCTGGGCTCTCTTCGCTTACATGTGTTCCATGTCTCGGAAACAGACGAGCTGGCCAGTTACAAATAAGATTTATCATTGGGTCGCCATCTGCCTTTTCGTTCTAAATATTTATGTTGCTATTTACTATGGAATGAGGTGGGTGGGGTTACTGCACGTAGAAGTTTCTCTGCTGCAGGATTCTATTTTAAGGGACGTAAGATATATCCTGTTCGTGACGTTTTATTGTGCGATAATGTGGTCTGCTCGGTATTTTAGAGGGATGCACGAGAATTACAGATCGCTAATCAAAGAAAGACCGAAGAAGCCTGCAAAGAGCATGAAAGAATTCTTATTCGGAGTAATAACGAATGAACGAACATTAATAGCGGTAATAGCAGCAGCGATTTTGTGGCGAGTAGTTATAAGCAGTGATAACAACATAACCTTCTGGGAAAGTATGTGTTCAGCTCTTACCCTCATCATAATGGGCTGGTTTCTCTTCGGTTACATAAGTGCATTAACAGTGAAGGCGAAGGCAACATCAGATTTGACTAAAGCATGCTATGGAGTTGCACTTAGTCTATGCGCTATAAACGTTTATGCTATTTTTTACTACGGAATGAGATGGTATGAATTGATATTCATAGTCCGGGAAAATGTGCCTGAAATTTATGTGCCTCAGCCACTGGATTTGGTCTTTAAAGGGATAAGATATGTCATGTTAGTGCTATTTTTTTGTACGGCAATAGTGTTATCGAAATATCTAAAAAGGGCGCACGAGGACTATACAGTACCGAAATAGTATTTAGGATTAAAGTACAGAAGAGAACTTATTTTTACACTACATCCTCACACAAAAGGAGTGAGTTTTAACTTGAGAGTTTCTTCGGTAATGATATTTTCGAGGCAATGTAATTTGGTATCCGGGCGGTTGCAATAAAGGATAACACTCCTGTCGAGCACAGCCAACTTAAAGCGATTTGTTACCATCTCACCCAGCCCTTTTTCACCAACTACACCCCGGGGCGGCATTCCAAATACTCCTACGTTTCCTGACTCCCGTAACTCAGGTATCCAATATGCGAACAACTCTAACGTCTCCTCAAGGTTGCCCAGCGTTTTCAAACGATATTGAAACTCCAACAAATCCGTCCCAATAACCACCATGACCGGTGGTTTTAACTTAGAAATGAAATCTGAGAATATTGGGAGATCTTCATCCATTGACAGCCCTTCTAAAACTTCCACATTCTCTCTTACTTCTCTCATCTCCCTCCTTATCTCAAAGACTGTGAGATACTTCAGATAATCCTTCTCCTTTACGAAGGGCAATATACCCCGCCTTAACCGCCGCTCATCCCACCCACTACTTGGGATCACCACGCAATGATTCCTTTGCTTTATACTGTTTATAATCATGTGAGCGACGATAGATTGATAGCCCAAGAGAGATAAATCATCTCCATATTCTATCATGGCGGTGCTTCCCTTGCTTAATCCACCACCTACAATCTTATCTAATTCTTCGCACCCCGTAGATAGATGCGTGGTAGTATTTGGCACAACCTCTACTCTTCTTTGTTTCTCTACTTTCCTCCTCTCGAAAGGCGGGAAAAAACGAAATCTGCCACCATCTAAGGTAAACCCATATTTGTGCTGGTCTATTCTGGTGCCTCTTAGTTTCTTTACTACCAGTTCCCTTGCCCTTCGGCAATCTATGTCTATGCGTGCCATTTCTACTATTCCATCAACGAGATAATCAAGCATGGTCGTGTCAGTTCTTTCTAATACGAGTATCAAATTCATCTTGTATTCCGTTGCGTAATTCCTTACCAGGTTGGTTATCGCAGCCTCCAGCTCTTCTATCTTCTCCTTTTCTTCCGCTGCTGTTATCGCCTCCCAGCTATCAATGACGAGTGTGGCAGGTTTCTCCGCCTCCTCCACCCCCAATTTCTCGTAAAGAGTCTCAGAGAAAGAGCGCAATCCCGTAAAACCTTTTGATGAAGGATATAACTTGGTTGCATCTATCACGTTCACGGAGTCTGCACGTTCCTCCAGCCATGGAAAATGCTCGTAAAGAGTAGGAAGTGAAACCCTTGTTGAAAGATATACGGCATTTTCGCCCCCGAACTCGGTGAGAATTTCCAGAGCGAGCATCGTCTTCCCTGTTCCCGGCTCGCCCTTTAACAGCAGCGAGTAGCCGACCCCCGGCGATAGCGCTTCACTTAATTCAGGCGGTATTCTATTTTTCATGTTATTTTCTACTTTGTACCCCCCAGGGGCCAAAAATAACCATCACTGTAGACCTCGTCCTCATTCTATACAAATAATCTCTGAACGTGCCACACTACTACGCGCTGCCTATGTATGTTCTTCTATCGCGTTGATACGGTACTTTCTTTTTGTGGGGTCTTCATAAAAAAGGAGTGGTTTTTAACTTGAGGGTTTCTTTGGTGATGATATTTTCCAGGCAATGTAATTTGGTATCCGGGCGATTGCAATAAAGGATAACACTCCTGTCGAGCACAGTCACAGTAAAGCTATTTGTTACCATGTGCCTCAGCTCTGTGCCCAATACGCCCCCACCAGGCATTCCAAATACGCCCACATTTTCCGCCTCCCTCATCTCCATTGCCCAGTATGAAAATAACTCTGCCATTCTCTCAAGGTTGCCCGGCGTTTTCAAACGATATTGATACTCCAAAGTGTCCGTTCCGATGATAACCACGACCGGAGGCTCTAAACTGGCAATGAAGTCTGTGAGTATTGGAAAATCCTCTTCCATTGATTCGCCTTTCAAAACTTGCACGTTCTCTCTTACTTCTTTCTTCTCCTTCCTTATCTCGAAGACGGTGAGATACTTCTTATAATCCTCTTCCGTTACGAAGGGCAATATCCCCCGCCTGAACCGCCGCTCATCCCATCCGCTACTCGGGATCTTCACACAATTAACCTTTTGCTGTATACTGTTTATAATCATGTGCGCGACGATGGCATGGTACCCAAAGAGGGATAAATCATCTCCATATTCCATGATATTGGTGCTCCCCTTAGCCATCCCCCCTCCTATGATCGTATCTATCCCCTCACATCCCGTGGATATGTATTGAGCAGTATTTGGCACGATTTCTACTTTTCTCGTCTTCTCTATTTTCCGCCTCTCGAAAGGCCCGAAATGGCGGAATCTGCCTCCATCTAAGGTAAAACCATATTTATGCTGGTCTATCCTGGTGCCTCTTAGTTTCTTTAATATCAATTGCCTACCCCTTCGGTAATCTATGTCTATGCGAGTCATTTCTACTATTCCATCAACGATATAATCGAGCGGAGTTGTGGCGCTTGTTTCTGCTATGAGTATCAGATTCATTTTGTATTGCGTTGCATAATTCCTTACCAGGTCAGTTAATGCAGCTTCCAGCACTTCCTTCTTCTCCTCTTTACCACCCCCCGATATTATCGCTTCCCAGCTATCAATTACGAGAGTGGCTGGCTTTTCTGCCTCTGCCAATTTCGTGTAAAGAGTGTTAGAGAAAGAGCGCAATCCCGTAAACCCTTTTGACGACAGATACAACTTAGTTGCATCTACCGCGCTAAAGCCGGCACGTTCTTCCAACCACGGAAATTGGCTGTAAAGAGCAGGAAGTGAGACCCTCGTTGAGAGATATGCAGCATTTTCGCCTCCGAACTCATCGAGTATCTCAAAAGCGAGCATCGTCTTCCCAGTTCCAGGCTCGCCCTTTAACAGCAGCGAAAACCCCATCCCCGTTGATAGCGCCTTCCCTATCTCAGGCGGTATTCTACTTTCCATTTTCACCATCGCTAATAATTTGTTTTTTAAATATAAATAAAAGGGGATGCATCCCTGACACGAGGACTGGCCCGGTAGCGGCACCGATAATGCTCTCCGTGATCCGGTTCAATCTTTCTTTCTTTTTCATCTCAGCGCTCTTCGC
>JAUXGS010000059.1 GCA_030621945.1 Methanosarcinales archaeon
CTGCGACTACTTCTCCACCTCGCTCTTCGATTCGTGCACTTAGATCACTTTTTATCTCCTCTAACAGTTCATTCAGATCCACCGTTTCCCCCTCGATGATTTTTCGTCCTATATGGCTCAACATGAGAAGGTCCTCGATTAGCACCTTCATCCTTTCGGTTGCTTTTCTCACTTCCTCTAAATATTCTCGTCCTATTTCATCAAGGTTATCCGCATACTCCTTAGTGAGGAGTGTAAAATCCTCCAAATCACGACTTACTCGTTCCAGCTCCCTCACATATATCTCTAACTCCTCTTCCACTCGCCTCCGCCTGACAAGATTCTTCCATTCACGAATTGCCCGCTCTGCCGTCAAGGGTAGTTCTCGGAACACCTCAACGCCCTTCACTACATAATCTATGGCACCTGATTTGAGAGAGAAAACTGCCAATTGTTCTGTGCCGACCCCGGTAATGATGATAAGCGGAAAGCCAAGTTCTTCAGCACTCGTCACTCCGTTAGCAATGTCCAAGCCCGTGCCATCAGGCAGGAGATAATCGGCGATGACAAGAGATGGCTTCTTATTTTCTTCCAGCCATTTAAAAGCATCGCAGATGCTTTCAACGTGATGAATCACCCATTCAGCGCTGTTCTCCTCAAATGCCCGGCGGACAAGCTCAGCATGCGGTTCTTCATCCTCAATTAATAAAATCGTCTTTGCCTTAGCTCGCAATTCCGAATCGTTTATCAAATTACTTCTTCCATTATTCTTCTCTATTTCCACCTCCATCAGGTATGACACTTCCATTTTAGAATGTAATTATAACATTGTTGGAAGGGATATATATACGCATATTTCCCACTACGGAAGAGATAGTTTAACCCAGTATAAAAATTTTTCGGTATCCTTTCCAATGGAGAATTTCTTATACCATATTTGCTTTCACTTGCTAATTGCTTTCTCGACTGCATCAATCAGTCTTCTCATAGTAAACGACTTTTCTATAAAATCTACAACCTGAGGCGAAGCAAGCAACCCTTTTTCCTCCGCCTCTGGCAGATGAACGGCGCTCAATAATATAATTTTCACCTCTGATACTCTACTGTCTTTTTCTATCGCACTTAATATCTCCTTGGTTGTCAATCCAGGCATTATTATATCCAGCAGAATCACATCAGGCACTTCTTCTTTTAATTTTTCCAGGCACTCCTGCCCATCTTTCGCTTTGATTGTTCGATAGTTGTTTGCTTCTAAAATTCGTGCAATCAGATTCAACACGCCTGGTTCATCATCCACAATCATCACAGTTCTTGTTTTACCCTTTGTCATTGTTTCATTTCACCCTTCCTTTTTAAAGGCTCTGCGACAGCTACAAATTGAAGAGGTCCTTTTTTGCCTATGATTAACGAAGCGGATAATCGCGCTTTGAATTCTGTGCCATCTTTTCTCCCCCCAATCAATTCCCCTTCCCAGTTCCCTTTCTCTTGCACCACCGTTAAAACATCTTTAGCCTCCTCCTCTTCATCACCTTCTCTTTGTTTCCAGAATTCTGTGCAAGGCCGCCCTAACACTTCCTTTTCACTATCATAGCCCCAGGTATTCAAGAATGCGGGATTCACATACGTTAGTTTGCCTCCCATGTCAGCCATAAGAACCGGATTAATAGAAATTTCAATTGCATTTGCTTTTAGCCTCAACTCTTCTTCGAGCTTGATTTTTGCAATACCGCCAGCAATACCCTCTGATACACCTTCAATTAAACTTCTATCCTCTTCGGATAGTGTTCTTCCAGACTTCATAAGAGTAAGGAGTGCACCGTGAAGCTCACCTTTTGTCTTTAAAGGAACCGCATACACTTCCTGGAGATTATATTCCTCAGCTAAGTCATACGCACAGCTGTAAAGTTCATTCTCGATTGCATTCATGTTTTTTTCCTTTTTATTTTTATTTTTCTCAGCCTCAAAAAAAACGGGTGCTTTGCGCAGGATTGCCGCTGTTGCAACTCCTTCTTTCCACTCCTCAATCTCCCTGTGGTGATTATCTCTCAAATCCTCCCCACTGCGATAACCTATCTGCGCTAAACTGGAAAGCGTGTTATTCTCTGGATTGTTAATCAGTATATCACCCATATCGTAACCGATTACCTCACGCAGGTCTTCGAGAATACTTGAACATAGTTGGTCAATTGTATATGAACGATTAACTGACTCTCCAATAAGTCTATGCAGTTCAGAAAGATGTTCGATTCTCTCTTCTCTTCTGTCTCTTTCTGAAACATCTTTAATAATAGCGATAATAGAAAAAGAGCCGTCAGGATTTTCCGTTTTTCTCGCTTTTATTTCCAGAGTTCTTCCTTCTTTATCTCTCACAGGGCTTTCAACTTCTTCTGACCATCCCTCAATAATCTCCCCTATTTTACTCTGAACCAGAGTTTCACGTGGGCTATCAAAGAAGGCAAGATAATATTTCTGCCCGACACAGTCTCCATAAAGGGCAACTAAATACCTGTTCATGAACAGGATATTGTAATCATAGTCGAGAACCAGAACTCCTTCGGGCATATCAGACAATATGCGAGATAAAATCTTCTCGGTATATGTTTTTTCTTCTTCGCTCAATCTGAAGATATGCTGCAAGGGCGCTCTGCTCACGAACCATACCTTCGCTCTCCCTATTCGCTTGTATGAAAGACGCCCATCCGCGCGCAAGTGATTCAAGTATTTGGATAACGTATGCCTTTCTAACCGCACAGTTTTTGAAAGCTCGTCAATAGTTGCGCCCGTTTCGCCCATGTTCTGTATAGCATTGATTATTTTATCGAATGTTTCCTCTTCTGACCCCATTTTATGTACAAACATAATGGGTGTGTAGATAAAAAGGTAGCGGTGGGTTACTGTTAATGGTAGCCAAGTTATTGGAAGAAGACAAAAGTGAGAAAGTGGATTTTGGAGGATTTTTGGATAGAGAAAAAAACCGAAAAGCTTTTATATGCCTTTATCGTATGGTTACCTTATATGGCTGCTGTGAAGGGCAAATAAAGAGGGCGGCGGTGGAGAAGAAGAAGGTATAAAAATGAAGTGGGGAACAGAGAGGTGGTAGAAATGGATGCGGTAAGAATAGCGGGAGTGGTAAAGGAGTTGATGAAATTGCTTCAAAATATGTCTGAATCTGAAGGAGACTATGATAGTAAAATAGTAGAAAGAGCCGAATTGGAAGTGAACGGGGTAAAAGAAGAGTTAGGGTCGTGGTTTATAGATGATTTTGAGATTTATCAGGCTTCATAGTAAACCCTTTTCTTTAAAAGTTTTAAGAAAAGTTTTAAAATAAAGTTTTGTTGATAGTCCTTATTGGGACCCGGGATTTTTAAACTCTTCACGCAACAGGCAGCGTAAAACAAACTGCGCACCCTTTACCCTTCTCTGATTCTATCCATATACGACCTCCGTGCACTTCGACTATTCGCTTCACGATAGCGAGACCTGCACCTGTGCCCTTGCTACTCTTGTCCACCTTTTTACGCTTCCAAATTTTCCTATTCCGTTCTTTGCCCTACCGACTCCAGAATATTTACAATCTCTTCCACTGTCCCGTGCCAGTCTGCGTTTTTGCTTATTGTCCCTTTTGCGCCAGCTTTGAATGCATCACTTTCTTTCCCTGTTCCGGCGTAGGCAGTGAACAGGTAAATGTATGCTTCTGGGTCATTTTCAATTATCCTTTTGGTTGCTTCAGCACCGTCCATCACGGGCATTCGGAGGTCCATCAGCACGAGATCCGGTTTCTGTCCGTTGCTTGCCAGTTTGCCGTACTTTTCAACTCCCACCTCGCCATTTAGGGCACTGTGCACGGTGAACGTGTGCTTATTAGCCCGCGCTAAAAAATTGGGTATTAGTATGTGAAAAGCTTCTTCATCATCCACAAGTAGAATAGTGTATTCCATTTTTATCCATCACTGCCTTCTTCTTTCTCTCCCTTTAAATACTTTCCTAAGCTAAATATGAAGTTAATGTAAAAATGTTTATCAAAGATATCATTGTAACGAAGGAAGCAGAACACCATATTACAAAACACAAAGTAAAGCGAAAAGAAGTTTTGGAAGTCTTAAATAACTTCAAATACATTCAACGAAAGAAGAAGCGACTTTTAGTTTACGGAAAAACAAACAGTGGTAGAATCTTAACAATCGTGTTAGAAAGAAGAGAAGCAGGATTATATTCTCTTATGACTGCAAGAGATGGCACAAAATCCGAAAAAGGTTTATAGAGGAGGAAGGTGGAGTAATATATAATGAAGAAGCTAAAAATAAGGACAATTGAGGACATGGAGAATCTTCCGGAGGGTGAGATTGTAGAGGTTGAATCTTGTGATATCAAATTTAGGCTGGTTGAAGAGGACGCTCTAAGGACAAAGCTTTTAATTTCTGATGAAGAAGTGGAAATACCCATTCCAGAAGAAGTGTATAATAAAATTAAAGACAAAAGGATTTCTATTGTGCCTGAATAGAATAATAATGAAAAAAATTGGGTATTAGTATGTGAAAAGCTTCTTCATCATCCACAAGCAAGATATTATATTCCGTTTTTATCCCTCACCTCCTTCTCCTTCCTCCTCTTCCTCTTCCTTTAAATACTTTCCCGCCAGTGCATCCCGCACCAGTTTCTGGACTTCCTCGTTTCTTTCGCGTATGCTCCGGATTTTTTCTTTTTGATCGTCGTCGAGATTGCTGCTTTCAAGTAATAAATCGGTGTTCCCTCCAATGATAGCCACGGGAGTGATAATTCTGTGTGATGTTTCTTTTAGAAAGTGTTCTCTTAGTCTATAAGCCTCTTTTACCTTGTCTTCCGCCTGCTTCCGCTCGGTGATATCACGACTTATTGTCAGAACATGAGTTGGTTTTCCTGATTCGTCTGTTAATGGCGCTTTTTTAACAGATATATAATGGCGCTTACCTTCAAGGTCCGTATAGGTTTGTTCGGAGATGTCCAATCCATTTCCCGTTTGAAATACTTCTTTATCTTTCTCTCGGTATGCCGTTTTTCCAATTATTTCGTCCTTAGTATTCCCGATTGTATTACAATATGCCTGATTGACCAATACGAGGCGGTGCTGCGGGTCCTTAATGGTGACTGTATCAGGAATGTTATCAATAATCATCGCAAGGAACTCATGGGATCTTTTTACTTCTTCCTCTGCCCGCTCGCGCTCGGTGATTTCTTGCTTCAGTTGTTCATTTGCTATCACCAGCTCGGCGGTGCGCCTCTTGACCCGCTCTTCCAGTTCATCATTCAGTTCTCGAAGTGCCTCTTCCGCTCGTTTGCGTGCTTCCTCCAGTTTCATGTCGCGCAGAGCGAGAGCGATGTCACCAGCCACCTCGTTAAACAGCGATTGCTCATCAGCATCGACAGCCATCTCGGCAGGGATGGAAACAGATAGTATGCCATAAATCCTATCGCGGTGTTCTAAGCGAATTGCCATGCCCGCCCTGCCGGAGTAGGTACTCACCAGTGGGCAATCGGCGCAGTCGGCGGCAACGTCCTTGACAATTATGATACTTGATTGCTTAAGTGCGTTCTGCCCGCACCGCGTAAACTCGCCACGCTTCATCATTTCGACGACCTGGGAAAAACTCTCCCCCAATCCAGCCTCGGCAGCGGTTAAGAACCTATGGCTTTCGTCCACAAGGGCAATCCATGCGCTGTAGTATCCTCTGGTCTCGATGAGGTTCTCGCATGCCTTCTGGATCAGGCGGTCACGGTCTTTTTCCCTGGCGATGAGCTGGTTGACGTTTCGTATTGCACCCAGGATGGCATTGAGATGATCGGACTTCTCCTGCGCCTTCGCAATCCGCTCTCCTAACGTAGCAGTCACAAAGGCGATAACTATAAACATAAGAACTCGAAAATAGTCGTTGGCAGCCACCACTTCCTCTCTAACAAAAAGGTGGCTGAAAATTATCAATAATGCTAAAAATATCGCCACGACCAACCCCTTTCTTCTCCACCACAAAGCCGCCAAAATAATAGGAATATAAAAGTAGTGGGTAAAAATAGTGCCTGTATTAAGCACCGCATGAAAATAATATGTGACAATGCAAGCGTCAGCTAAAAGGATAGCCATTACGATAATTTTGTATTTTTCTTTTTGTTCTTGTTGAACCATTATGCCACCCACATCCCTTTCGTTCAGTTCTGGAAGTACTTATTATATATAGCGAACGCATTTAAATACTTTTTGCTTTTGTTATTAGTTTATAAAAACACTTTCTTTCTACGAGAAAAAATGAC
>JAUXGS010000072.1 GCA_030621945.1 Methanosarcinales archaeon
GCACAAAGGATTCGCTCCTTATTATAGAGACAATATCTCTGTTGTTTATCCAGCTATTTCGTTGCATATCTCTATCAAATTTCAAATGCTTTTTTCGTAAAAAACCAAAATCTATGTCCATCTTTATTGAAATTTACATTCTTGTTTGGTTTATAATTTTATTGTCCTTACTCTTTTATAATCCACTTTTTTTAGTCAAACCGATAAAAATTTTAAAATGGATTTTTCCTCTCAGTTATATAATTGTGGGTTACAGAATCCTAGATATATTCTCTGCCAATCTAGGTGTTATATTAATAGATAGATTAAAAAATGGAAAAATTCGTTCTCTGAATAGGTCACTTATAATACTTTGGATTAACTATCTGGAGCTTATTGTCGGATTCGCTATATTGTATTTGACAACTGGCTCAATAGGATACGCTGATTGTAGTAATATCATCACGAATCCTTGTGAAGCGCTCTGTTTTTCCGCTGTAACAATAACATCTCTTGGGTACAGCAATACGGTTCCCATATCGATCAGTGGCATGAGACTTATGGCCTTAGAACCAATACTCGGATTAATTATCCTTATTCTCGTACTTGGAGCATTTTTTACTTTTCACGGTGGCCGAGAAAATAAAATGGTAAGAAGAAGGAGGCAAGTTGAAAAACCGCAGCTATGAAAGCCATCTCAAATTTCAACGTCTCCACACTACCATTACAAAGGTAATAATGATTATTCTCACGTGTAAACCATTATTGGATGCCGTGAATCCTGAAGGGTGGATGACAGCATATAATGTGCACCAACACATACCCTTTTATATGTGCCGGTTCAAATAGATATTCTTCTAAAGAAGAAGGAGGTGAAAGCGATGAACAGAGAAGAAAAGATGGCGGAAGATGGAATAGGTAAGCATGAAGTGGAAGAAATACACAAAGATATGCACTACCAGCTTTCGATTGAGCTGAACAAGTGGCGTTCGCATTAGAACTAGAACATTTTACCCGAAAACCAGCGACGCTAAGGCAATTCACCGTGTATTCGGATAAATAGATAGAAGCATTGGTTGCTATTTTCTACGATAGCATCTGACCTGCTTCACGGTGGATGGATTGAAGATAGGATAAATAAAGTCTGATACTCTTGATTTAACTGAAACCACCAGCAGTAATGGAAAAAGTTCGTATCCTTCCCACTCTCAAATTTCTACGTTTCCACAACACCAAACACCGGTGATGTGAAAATTCAGAAGTGTAAACCAGTGTCACGATTTTTAAATCCTATTGCTAATAATATTCCGAGGGTAGATGGTCTACGAAAAGTTCAGGCAAGAGGTGGAACGGATACTAAAAGAGAAAGCGAAGCCGGTTACATAGAAAGAGAGAAAAGCGAGTTAAACGAAACTCAAGCAGAAAGCGAGCAACCGCTTAATAACCTTCCTCTGGTCTCTTTTCCCTTTTGCTACATGTAAGCAAACTTTTCTCGAATTATAAAAGTACGTCCTAAAACCCAATAAAATTCAACTCTTTGTCTTTCCGCCCCTTCGCTTCATTATCGGACGAATAGCACCGCACGCATCGCATTTCAGCACTAAAACACGGTCCTGCTTCTCGAAGTGCGTATCCGGTTTCTTACATTCCCAGCAGATTACATATTCATCCATATATCTCTGAATTTGATGCTCGACCGCGTCCCGCGAAAATCTGCCCTGGTAAATCACTCTATCGCCAACTATCTTACCTGCGGTACCCAACTCGTTCAGCAAAAATTTCATTACATGCTCCCTTTCGCGGTTCATGTAGTCGCATATAACGTCAAAATTGTCAAATATCGTAGTCTTTCCCTCTATAAACACTTTCAGTGCGGGTATAACGAAACGTGAGTCACTGGTCTTTGTACTCGGCATTTGTTTCAATGCTCTATCCAAAAGGTTAACGTATTCTTCCATCTTAACTTTCCCTCCTCAGAAGTTTAAGTAAGTAAGTTGTGTCTTGCGCCTCTATGAGAACGCCGAGGAAGGGATTTGAACCCTTGTGTCCCGCGAGGGACACCGGCTCTCAAGGCCGGCGCTTTAGTCCGCTTAGCTACCTCGGCCGCTGGCACTTTTTCACTTTACTTTACTTTAAGGCTTTCTCTCCTTCCAGTTGTACTCTCTCATCTTACTCGATCTTCCAAACCCACATGCCACACAATACTTTGCATGTATGCTGTAGGCGACCTTGCCACATCGTCGGCACGCCATGTGCGACTTCTTTTGCCTTTTGCCCTGTGAAGCTGTTCCTTTTACCATGTCCCCTTCTCTCCTGCCTCCTTGACTTTGCTCTTACTTGCATCTTCTCCTTTTTCTGTCTCTCTCTGCACGGTTGGCGAGATATATACCACGTTGTCACCCCTCATCAGAATTTCTCCAGTAAAGTTCTTCACGGCTGCATCGTTGCTCAACTCTTCTGCATCGCTTAACACTAAGTTCATGTGCAGGTCATATCCTTCCAATGTGCCTCTAAATTCTCTGCCCCCCCGGATTCTCACGATAACCGGGGATTTAAGCGATTTGTTTAATACGTCCAACGGCTTAGGCTTACTTACCATGTTCATCACACTCTCTTTATTCTTTACTTTTTACTGGGCTACTTGCTACCTGTATCTTTAATAGAATAATATATAACATAGCATATATCTTTATTTCCCTTCCCATCTTATTTATTTTAAAAGTATCTTTCGAGGAAGAACAGAACAAATGGCTAAGTCGTTTTATAGATATATTGGAGAGGCATGGAAGAGGCCGAAGGCATCATACGTAAGAGAGTTCAGGCAGTTACGATTAGAGGAATGGAGAAAAGAGCCAGCGGTTATAAGGTTAGAAAGACCCACGAGATTGGATAGGGCCCGTTCTTTAGGATATAAAGCGAAACACGGCATCATCGTAGTGCGAGCAAAGGTAAGAAGAGGGGGGCGGAGGAAATCAAGACCAAAGCACGGAAGGAGATCAAAGCGGATGGGTGTGCATAAAATAACACCTGGAAAGAGCTTGCAGCGAATCGCTGAGGAGCGAACGGCGAGAAAATATCCAAACATGGAGGTTCTTAATTCTTACTGGGTGGCAGAAGATGGAAAGAGGAAATGGTATGAAATAATCCTCGTTGAGCCTGCCAATCCTGAGATAAAATCAGATAAGACTTTGAATTGGATTTGCGGCCCTTCGCATAAACGAAGGGTTTTTAGAGGGAAGACCTCTGCGGGTCAAAAAGGAAAAGGTCTGATGCATTGAAGAAGCAGGGCGTAGTAGACTTGCCACTTCACGGTGGAAAAGCACCGTATTGGCTGCTGAAGCGAATGAAAAGCTTAGCTCATGCGATCTTCGAGGTGATAATAGACGAACATGGCGTTAATGGTGCGATAGAGAAATTGGCAGACCCACTTTGGTTTCAATCGCTATCCTGTGCATTGGCTTATGATTGGCATAGTAGCGGAACCACAACGGTAGTGTGTGGCGTTTTGAAATCGGTTATTGATCCCGAAGAATTTGGCTTCGGAATTGCCGGTGGGAAGGGTAAAGCGTCGCGAAATACGTTATCTGATATAGACGCACTCGGTGAGAAGTTAAAGCTCAGCGATGGCAAGCTGGCGGAGCTGAAATACGCAAGCAGAATATCCGCAAAGGTGGATAACGCCTGCGTACAGGATGGCTATCAGCTCTATCACCATTCGATGTTCATCTCAGAGAAGGGGGAATGGGCGGTGATCCAGCAGGGAATGAACCCTATCGACCGGTATGCACGGCGATATCACTGGCTCTCATCATCAGTGAAGCGGTATGAAGAAGAACCGCATCAGGGGATTGTTGGTTGCCAGTGCGAGACTGTGCTGGATCTAACGTCAAAAGAGAGCAGGGGGTGCCGGGGAACGTCTGTTGACCTTGCACGAACAAATCCAAAAGAATTGGAACGGGTTTACAAAGAGCTGAGCGGTAGCAGCAACAAACGGATAATAAGCGATCAAAATCAAAGAACACTCGCTGAATTCGATTTAATCCCCGCAGTCGAGTACAAAGGCAGAATCACTGAGTTAAATAGCGGAGATTTAAGATACCGATTGCCAAGAAGAGTGAACTGGGATGCGCTTCACGAGGCTTATGATAAGCAGCCGGAGAATTATGAGCAGTTTCTATGTATAAGGGGTGTGGGACCTGCAACCGTGCGTGCTTTAGCGCTTATATCTGACTTGATATACGGTGAGCCGCCGAGTTGGAGGGACCCGGTTAAGTACTCGTTCGCATTCGGCGGAAAAGACGGCGTTCCATATCCCGTAGACAGGTGCACCATGGATGAAACTACCGAGATCTTACGCACTGCGCTGAAGGAAGCGAAATCGCGGAGTTACTGATTTATCGAAAGAACTGCCTTTTATAGCCACTAAAAGTCCCATGGCGATTCGATAAATGGAATAACGAAATGGCGATCATCAAAGCTATAAGTAATAAATAATCAAAAGATCAAGAAGTGTCCTATGGAACCAATGGAATTTTCACACGCATCGGAGAGTCAGATTACGAGAGCGATAGTAGATGAATTTGCGAAAGAATTTGAGAACTACGTGGAGTCCGACGTAATTATCGTAGGCGGCGGACCAGCAGGATTGATGGCGGGTAAGGAACTGGCATCCAGCGGTGTAAAAGTATTACTCATCGAACGGAACAATTACTTAGGCGGTGGGTTCTGGCTTGGTGGGTTCTTGATGAACAAGCTCACGGTGCGGGCACCGGCAGAGCGCATTCTCGATGAGCTTGATGTGCCTTATAAGGAGTATAGCGAGGGATTATACGTTTCTGATGGGCCGCACGCATGCTCGAAGTTAATTGCGGCGGCATGCGACGCAGGTGCGAAAATATTAAATATGGTAGCGCTTGATGACGTGGTTCTGCATAACGAGAGAGTGAGAGGTGTAGTAATAAATTGGACCCCTGTTTCTGCACTTCCACGTGAAATAGCAGCTATTGATCCTGTATCATTGGAATCTAAACTCGTGATAGATGCTACGGGGCACGATGCCTCAGTCGTAAAGAAGCTTGAGGAACGAGGGCTGATTAAGGCCAAAGGCCAGGGCGCAATGTGGGTTGAACGGTCTGAGAACCTCGTGGTAGCGCAAACCTCCGAACTTTATCCCGGACTGATAGTTACCGGTATGGCGGTTGCTACTGCGTACGGACTACCACGAATGGGACCTACTTTCGGCGCTATGTTAGTGTCAGGAAAAAAGGCCGCTGAACTTGCTGTTGAGAAGCTCAAGCTATGAGAGGATGAAAAAAATAAAAGAAGCGTTCAAATGGATTTTGATAGCAAGTATTCTACTGTCACTTGCAACATCCATTACCAGCGCTCAATCCCCTGCCCTTACGATCACTGACTACACCGTCCAGCCGGAGATTCTGACTCCGGGAGAGCTTGGCACAGTAACTGTAACAATCAAAAACACGGCAGTAAATGCAAGTGCTGATATAAAAGACATCTGCCTCTTCGCTTCGCATTTCGAGCACGAGCATAAACACTTTGAACATGTGGGCATGCTCGGCGGAGGCAGCAGTACCTCGATCACATTCGCCTTTAATGCTCCAAAAGAGGAAGGGATATACTTCCCAGCAATCCATGTCGTTTACCACCCGGAAGGAAGCCTTGCACTGGATACTCTTCGCTATCCCTTTCCTGTACGCGTCAACGAACGGACA
>JAUXGS010000201.1 GCA_030621945.1 Methanosarcinales archaeon
CTCTGATTCCTTCAAGCTTTTTTATTCTATCAATAATTACCTTCGTATAACCCCTCACAATAATTAAGACGATCAAAAACATCACTAAAAGGATAACAAGCATCGCTACATCCTCTGTTTTAATATAATATATAGTGATAACTATGACGATCGAGGTAAAAACTAAAAGGGTACTCCTGAGCTGAGATAGAATATCCTGATTCCTGTTTATTTCACTACTCAAAACCGCAATCCAATTATCAATTGAAAGTGAACAATCCTTTGTCTGTGCATCCTTATTTTCTTCCTCCATTTGAAAAGGGCCTCTCAAACATCTTTTCGAATTTATAAATATATAAAATTTTTGCATAATTTCATTGTGCGCAGTTAATACATATCAATAACGGCAAAAAGAAGGCTTTTGTGCTTTCTTTTCAAACATAACGGTTCAATCCCCTCGTATCGGTGAACATAACCTCACTTTTCCTTCCCTCCTCTTCTCGGCGATGGAGCCCGTGATGCTTTATACGGGCGTCTCATCTGCTGCCCACATCGCAAACACGTTGTTGTCATGTACTCGCCCCTGAGTCTGATTCGTGCGTTTCTTCCAGGAATGAGAAGAGCGTAACAACGCTTGCACAGCCGCATCTTCAGATGCTTTGGTATTCGCACCCTGTACCGCATCCCAATCGCACGCGCAAGCTCGATATATCGTTTACTGCGCTGCTCGCGCTCACCCCGTGCCTCTGCTTCTGCAAGCTCAAAGAGCCGTTCTATACGCTGTACTGCGAGATCTTCTATTCTTCTTCGTCGCTTCATTCACTAAAACGTTCTTAAATAGAAAAGGAAATCTTAAATAGCAATGTTGGAACTGTAGTGTGGCCAAAAGGAAAACCACACCGCTCGATTGAGAGCTTGAGAAAATATTAACCGTTCGTTATCCCCTATGGTGCAACCGTGATGAATAAGATGGAAGAAAAGGATAGGATAATTCTACTCAAAAAGGCGAGAATCATCGCGGATTATCAGTTTGGCAAAGGAGCAGGCGAAATCTTGTTCCCTGATAACGTAGAATTTGTTCTATCACGGACGAGAAGGATAGCTCAGATAAAAGAGCAGGAAAAGAGGATAGTCACGCTCAGAAGTTATGATGGGCTGTTCACACTGGGCATAGAAGGAGCGGAAAGGCTGCATCAGTTCCTCAAATATCCACGGCTACGGGTGGTTATGAACGAAGAGAGCAGCGAATTTGTAAGAAAAGGCGAGACGGCATTTTGTAAACACGCACTCGACGTCGATCCAGCGATACGGGCCTATGACGAAGTTATCGTAGTGGATGAAAATGATAGCCTGCTTGCAACGGGAAAAGCTATGTTAGCAGCGGAAGAGATGAAAATCTTTAACCACGGCGTAGCAGTAAAGGTGAGGCATGGCATGGAGAAATAAAAAATTTCACATGCGAAATCTCTCATTTTACTTTATTTTTATGGATAAAGGAGAGAATAACTTAAATAAGAGATGATTGAGGAAGAGGTCGGCGATGCATTACGAAAGAGCGGGCTAACGTTAGCTACCGCAGAGTCGTGCACTGGTGGACTGGTGGGTCATAGGATAACAAATGTATCTGGCAGTTCTGACTATTATAAAGGCGGTGTAATCGCGTATGCGAATGAAGTGAAAGAGAAACATTTGCACGTAGCGCGGGAAACATTGGAGGATAAAGGTGCGGTAAGTGCAGAATGTGCAAGGGAGATGGCAAGCGGCGTTAGAACGCTTTTGAGTAGCGATATCGGCATTTCAACTACAGGCATTGCAGGACCCACCGGGGGAACACCTGACAAGCCTGTTGGATTAGTTTATATAGCATTGGCAACAAAAGAATACGTAGATTACGAAAAGCGTATCTTCCATAAAGATAGAGAGGGGAACAAGCGTGAGGCGGCTGATGCTGCCCTTGAAATGCTAAAAGGTATATTTTGGAAGGTAAAGTAAAATATTGGGCTCGTAGCTCAGAAAGGTAGAGCAGCGGGCTTTTAACCCGTCGGCCGCGGGTTCAAATCCCGTCGAGCCCGTAACAAAGCCGAAAGAAATAAACAAATGAAGAAGGAAAGAGTTTCAATACGTGAACATGAGTTGGTGCCCAAGCACGAGATAGTGGGCGAGGAAAAGGTAGCAGAGCTCTTGGATACGTATAAAATAAAAAAGGAGCAACTACCTAAGATAAAATTGTCTGATCCGGTCATAAAAGAGGTAAAAGCAGAAGTGGACGATGTCGTGAGGATAACGAGGAGAAGTAGAATAGCAGGAAAATCTTTATCTTACCGGCTGGTTATAGAATAAAAGGGCGAGTACAATATGTTAGACCGGAA
>JAUXGS010000105.1 GCA_030621945.1 Methanosarcinales archaeon
GATTGAGTACGGTGGTAGTGATTTTAGTGGTGATGTAAATGAGTAGAGTCCCAAGAGCAGGTATTTCCGAAATCGGGAAGTAAAATACTGCGGTAATCAGTGCAATTTTGGTTATCGTGAAAAACAAATCCTCGTCTCCTTTATCGCTTACCTCTGGCGTTGGTTTTAGCATAAGCGCAGCTAAAAGAAGCGTGAAGGCGAGAAATACGAGTGCTAAAGAAGCTTCAAAGTATTCGCCTTTGGTGAGATAGAAGGAGACCTCAGAAGAGCAGTAAACGGCAAAAAACATCCAACCAAGAGCGCCTACCGCTCTTTTACGGAATACCAGTGCCAGAAGGAACAGCCCTATTGCAATGAACGGAATAATGGATATCAAGATCATTTTTTCCTCTATTCATACTCTGTATGCCTGCAGAATGTATGTTTCTGGCTTATACGCGACTCAACACCGCTTTTATCAAGCCCACCGGCCCTGTCATCATCATATCACCTGCGGGAGCCGCAGAAATACCGACCCCTTTCATCTCCTCTCTCCTCGGGCCGGTCATTGCTATAATCTCATGCTGGTTTGCTTCTCTTGCCAATGCACCGTGTCCGCCGTCATCGAACACCTCTTTAAAGGTTATCGTTCCCTCGGACAGTTTTTTAATGTAACTCTCAAGCTTTTGTTTGTCAAGCATCCCTGTGTGGTGCTCAAAGACACCTGCTATCTGGCCTTCGTTCATGGACATCGCGATGGTGTGTCCATTTCCAACATTTATGCAGACCGCTCTCTTCTTCTCTTTTACGCGGTCGTCTTCGAGCGAGCCCAAGACCGCAGCAGGTCCCGTATCCATCAATAGTATGTGCCCTTCATGCCAGCGTTTCACTGAACGGAATACCGAGTTCATCCTGCTGAGATTTTCTGGCACACCATCGAGATAAGCAAAGGATTCTATGCCGCTTTCTACCTTATCCTCGATTAACTGGAACCTGTTTTCACGATCGGTAACTCCTTGTGGTGCCACACCGTGATCCTGAACCGCAATTGCAATAACGTCAAAAGCGGTATTCACACTGAAAGAAGAAAGAAAGGGCAAAAGCTGGAGATTGAAGTCAGAAATCTTTATGGGCTTCGCCTCTGCGCTCATGCTCCCGACCTCGTCATTGGAGATAACCTTGATTCCGTAACTTTTCACGACTTCCAGATCGTCCCTGATCGTCCTCGCGGCACTTTCGGTCATGTAAACTTTGTATTCCTTGAGATGTTCGAGAATGGCATGTGTGAACGGCCCACCGCCCATTGTGTCACCAAAAATAACCACATCCTCTTTTGATCTCCGTATCTCCTCTGCGAATATGCGCGTAGGAGAAGGTAGAACGAGCTTGTAAGCGTTATCAAATCCCTTCTCGTCGTCATATACCATTATATCCTGTGTTCCCATGCCTATATCGATAGCAAGTATTTTCATAAGCTTTTTTCTCCTCAAAAACCGTTACTAAAAAATACTACTTCTTTATAAAAAGGATATACCAAATCGGGACTTAAAGAATCCAAATAGACCCTTCTATTACACGACACGTCTCCCTTTTATCTCACCTGCAATGTTCTCGTGCATCAACTGCCTCACTTCCTCCATATCAGTGGTCTGACCCAGAACCCACATCAACTTCACCAGAGCAGTTTCCGGCAGCATGTCCTCACCCTCTATTATGCCCGCGTGAAGTAAATCGCGACCAGTATCATATACTCTAGCACATATAGTCCCGTATAAACATTGCGAAGTCATCACCACGGGTATGTCCTGTTTTACAGCTCTCGAAACGCTTGGGATCCATTCAGCAGATACATGCCCTAATCCCGTTCCTTCTACAATGCCTTTGTATCCTTGATCTACAAAGAAATCGAGTATTGCAGGGTCCGCACCGGGATAGAACTTTATGAGGGTGCAGTTTTCCTCAAGCTTGTCTCTCAGCTCTAATTCGTGCTCTCCACGCTTCTTATAGGGTGAGGAGAACACAATTCTTATTCGGTCTATATCGCTCGTATCATAGTACACCGCGCCTATTGGAGTCTCATTTACCGATTGAAAAGCGTCACGTGCGGAAGTGTGTATCTTCCTTACGTTCGTGCCCCGGTGAATATAACAATAATCGTCGGAGGTGCTTCCGTGCATTACCACCACAACCTCCGCAAGGTCGCTGCAGGCGGCAACCTTCGCAGCGGATATCGCGTTCATCGTTGCATCACTGGAAGGGCGATCTGAACTGCGTTGCGAGCCAACAAGCACAACAGGCACCGGTGTTCGCACCATGAACGACAGCGCTGCGGCGGTATAGCCCATGGTATCCGTGCCATGCGTGACGATTATACCGTCCGCACCGTTTTTTATCTCATTATAAACCTCCGCTGCGAGCTTCCGCCAGTATTCTGCACGCATATTCTCGCTCAGTATGCTGTAAACCACCTTCCCTTTGATGTTTGCGATTGCACCCAATTCCGGGATCGCCTCAAGTATATCCTCGGTGGAGAATTGGGGGGAAACCGCACCCGTTCTGTAATCCACTTTAGAGGCGATTGTGCCGCCCGTGGAGAGGATGTACAACAGGGGTAAACTTTTTTTCCATTTTTCTACTTTCCTCTCTCCCTCCTTTATTGCTTCCTTTACGCCTAACGGGATTATAACCTCTATTTCCGCATTTTCGGGTCGTATTCCAATATTGTAGCCGCTATCAAGCTTTATAACGATATTTCTTGATGCTGTTGGCATAACAATGCCTTCGTAAACGACAACGCCGCTATCAGTCTCCTTCTTTATCCTTATGCGGTCGCCGTCGCCAAAGTTGAGTTTTTGCATCAAAAAACCATCTTAAATGAAAGGATAAAAAAGCTTATATATATGGCTTTATCAAGCTATAACACAGCAGTGGTTTTTGAGAACTGTAGGATAAGAAGAAAGAGGAGAAAAGAAAATGAGTGAGCAAACATCGAATGTGAAAAAGGAGAAGATCAATGTCTTCAAGATAGGGGATTTGTGGTGCTTCAAATATTTCTTCGGCGACCGAGAACTTTTTATGGGGTTATCTGAATACTACAACCGAGATAAATACCGGTTTGAACTCACAAGCGATGAAGAGCGGGATAAAGTGATGAAGGATCTCGAGGATAAGGGGTTTGAGCCCGTTCTAGTCGAGGATACCGCGGAGTATACGGTGAAGATAGACAGATTTAAGAAGTATGCGCCAATTCTGAGGAATTCGATTGACTCCACAGAGAAGGAAAAGGAGCGGGTATTTATAATGAAGGATTTGGCATCGGTGGAGGAAGCGATAGATAAGGGCGCGGAAAAAGTTGAAGAGGATAAAGACTGATTGAAGTTCCGGCACAGGATGTACAACAGAGATTAAGTTAGGATATAATGCCAAAATGGCGGTATATACGAACTCAAGTTCGTATATACTGAGTTATATGAAATTTCGAACCCCACTTTTAAAAAGAGGCAAAAAATGCCCCTATCCATAAAATGGTTCCCTCCCTCCTGGTTTCAAATAAAAGCCAGAGAAAAAATCATATACCTCGATCCCGCCTACTTGAGAACTTACTTTACGAATTATCCGAAAAAGATTGAATTTTCCAGATGGCCAGACCTGATTGATAGATTGCCAGAAGAGTTAGAAAAAGGTGATGTGATATTAGTAACACATCATCATAAGGACCATTGTAAGAGCGTTACAGTGAATAGACTCAGGCATGCAGATACTTTAGTAGTAGCCCCTAAGCGCTGCGTCAAAGAATTAGGTAAAGACATAAAAGTTATTGGGTCCGGGGAAGAGATAACTTTTGGAGATATAAAAATAAAACCTGTAGAAGCTTACAATACTGAAGAAGGAAATTCTATTAGAAAAGTTCATCATAAAGGATATGGTGTTGGCTATCTGATAACCGTAGAAGGTAAAACGATTTATCATGCTGGAGATACGGATTTTATACCTGAGATGAGAGAACTGGGAGCCGTAGATGTAGCTTTACTTCCTATTGGAGGAACGTTTACAATGGATATCCAGGAGGCTGTTGAAGCTGCAATAACAATTAAGCCCAAGGTTGTAATTCCTATGCATCGTTTTAAAGCCGATCCTCAAGAATTTAAGGCTAAAGTAGAAGCAAGAGCGGACATCAAGGTTGTGCTGTTAGAAATAGGGGAAGTTTATGATTTGTAATGGAAATGTGGCTGGGTTCGGAACTCTGCGTCACTTCGTTCATCCAACTTTTATCCGCGAGACGTTATATAAAAATCCACAGGGGATATGAAAAAGAGGATCAGGCCCACAAAACCTTATAATATTCTGCTAAATCTAAAATTTACCATTACGTACTTTTGATGTTAAAGGGAGCCTCTGATTAATGACCACGAACATAACAACTGAACTACAAAAAGACCTCCTCAGGGAACGCTTAAATAAATACACACGAAAGGCGTTTCAGATGCTGCCAGAATTGTATACCCCCTTCATATTGGATATCGGCTGCGGTACAGGCGTTCCGACTATGGAACTTGCACGATTGAGCAATGGTCAGGTATTAGGATTGGACATCGACCAGCCGCTCTTAGATGAATTTATGAGAAAGATAGAAGCCACAGGCATTTCAGACC
>JAUXGS010000107.1 GCA_030621945.1 Methanosarcinales archaeon
CGGCATTGTGAGTATCGTGAGTTCAATGGTTACCGCCTCAAACTCCTCCTTCGTTACCGGCGGAAATCGCGGGTCGCCAACTGCTGCGGATATCGCCGCTTCTATAATCGCTTCCTTCAACGTGAATATGGGATATGGATAGCCAATACAGCCCCTCAGATTACCGAATTTATTCAGTGTGACAAAAACACCTCTTTCCTCTTCAAAGCATGCAGGCAAGTTATCAGGCGCTTTGAGCTTAGCGTCCACACTCAGATATTTCTCTATTGCGGCTCTTGCAAGTTCTAAACCCCGTTTTCCTTCCTCTTCTGTTAGCATAGACTCATTTAATTTGTGTTATGCGGGGGGCAGGATTCGAACCCGCGTACCCCTACGGGAGCAGATCTTGAGTCTGCCACCTTTGTCCACTCGGTAACCCCCGCCTGGTATTACACGATTATCGTTGCGGCAGAAGCTATCTTTGAGAATCTCTCCACCGCTTCCCGCGCAACCGGTCCTCGTATCTCCGAGCCCTTTGGCGTACCCTTATCATCCACGATAACCGCAGCATTGTCCTCAAACTTCACGCGTATCCCAGACGGTCTTCTGTATTCCTTACGCTGCCGCACGATCACCGCCTTCAGGATCTGCTTCTTTATCTCTGGCCTCCCCTTCTTCACGGTTATTATTACCACATCCCCATCCCCTGCCTTCGGATACCTGTTCTTTACACCCCGGTATCCTTTCACGGCTATTATCTGTAACACTTTCGCACCGGTATTATCCACGCAGTCTAAACGTGCACCGGTTGGCAATGCCTTTGTTATCTTTGCTTTTACTCCTTTCATCTCTTCTCTATCACCACAAAGCTTTTTGTCTTACTGAGCGGTCTGCATTCTGCTATCTTTACCACATCGCCCACTTTTGCATTTATACAGGGCGGGTTGTGTGCGTGTATCTTTGACCTCCTCTTCTCATACCGCTCATATTTCGGAATTTTCTTTA
Source organism: Methanosarcinales archaeon (assembly GCA_030621945.1). Lineage (GTDB taxonomy): Archaea > Halobacteriota > Syntropharchaeia > Alkanophagales > Methanospirareceae > JACGMN01. The sequence continues at coordinate 985 of JAUXGS010000107.1, forward strand.
GGTAAATCCGCTGAACAACAACCGTCTTCGGCGCTTTATCACTTACTACCTCGCCTTCCAAGATCTGCCCTCTTACTGGTAACGTCCCATGAAACGGGCAATCGACATCCTCACATTCCTTTTCAGGTTTCCTGACATTTATCCCTATATCTCTCATTTTTTTATCCTGTCTTCGGGTCTTGAGATGAGCCTGTCGCCCTTTACTCTCACGTGTACTTCTCCGTTCAACTCAAAAACGAACTGGTTTCCCGCTTTTGCTATACTTTTCTCATTTTTCTGCTCGTTCTCTATAACCAGCATATTCCGCGTCTCATCAACTACCGTTCCTCCGAGTCCTCGAACACTACTATTACTGCTCTCGTCCACGTTGATTTTCAAGCCTATCAGCTCATGTTGCAATAAATTACTCGGTGTTATCTTCATTTCATTCTTCGCCCTCTAACGTATAACCCATCTCCAGAAGCGTTTTTTTCACCAACTTTTTTTTATCGCCCTGTAACCGTATGCATCCGTCTTTTACCGTACCGCCACACGCGAACTTCGACTTCAACTCCTTTGAAAGCGCTTTCAAATCCACTTCCTTCTCGTTTATCCCCTCTACAAACGTGACAATCTTCCCGAACTTCTTCCTTAGCGTATACACCTTCACTAATTGCTGCTCTTCTGCTATCTCTTTGCAAATGCATAAATCAACCGGCAATCCACATTTATCGCAGATTTGCATTTGCATACTTACCCCCTCGTTCCTCTGCCTGCCATCGCTGCTTCCCTTTGCTCTTCTCTTTGAACCGTTTTGATTCGTGCTATTGTCCTTCTTATCTCTCCTACTCTTCCGGGATTATCCGGAGATCCACCAGTGGCTATTATCCCACGCTCATGTAATAATTCTTTCGTTAAACTCTCCAATTCCTCGTTTCTCTCCTTTCCACTCATCCTTCTTATCTCTTCAATTCTAAATAAGCTCATTCTTTGCTTTCCGTTTTTTCTTCCTTCTCTTCCTTCGGCTCTTCTTTCTCTCCTTCCGTGTTTACAACGCTCATGCGAAAGGCATCGGGTAGCTTTGAATCAGGCGGTACTATCCACACCCTTACACCTATGACTCCTGCTTTTTTCATCGCTATTGAATATCCCTTATCCACTATTTCATCGGCTATGGAGCCACAGTGCTTTATATAGCCATCTACCATCTTCTCCATCCGACCACGAGGCCCTTTAAGCTTCCCTGACATAATAATTTCGCAGCCAAGCGCCCCTCTATCCATTATCCTTTGTAAGGTTGACCTACCTGCACGTCTGAAATGCCAGCCGCGCTCTATGAGTTTCGCAAGTCTATTCGACATCAACTGTGCATTCAGTTCCGGCACCCCAATGGGTTGAACATCTATTTGAGGGTTATCCAGTTCCTGCTTCCTGACTACATCGTCGGTTAACTTCTTTATTCTCCTACCGTCTTTTCCTATTATCATTCCCGGCTTCTCAACTTTCACTGTTATCTGCGTGCCCATCGGCGTTCTTTTTATATCCATTCCACCGTAACCTGCTCTCTCTAACTCTGTCTTGAAGTATTCGTTCATTCTTACTTTCTTTATCCCTTCCTCTACGAATATCCTCTCTATCACTTTCCACTCCTAACTCCCTTCTTCTCTCAGTATTATCTCAACAGTGACCGTCTCAGTATTCTTTGGTGTAGCACGACCAAAAGCGCGTGGTATTATCCCCCGAATCGTGCGACCTTGCTTCGTGGCTACATGCAAAACTCGCAATGCGTCCAAATCAAGACCTTTATACTCTGCATTGCCCTTCGCATTTCTTAGTAATTTTAATATCTCATCGGTTGCTTTCATAGGGTATCTCCCAGCATACCAATTCTTCAGCCCTCGACGATGCGCAACCTTCTTCTTATAACGCTTGAATGGAACCGCTACCTTCATATCCAGCACATCTTCCAGTTTGGACTCTGCATCCTCCACTTTCTTACCCTTTATCGCCCTGCATACCTCGAGCGCGTGCTTAGGAGATATGTGAAGTTCATAAGCCATTGCCTTTGCAGTCGTTTCAGGATTAATTTCTTTTTCTGTGTTATATTTTACCCTTCCCATCTTCTTCACTCTTCACATTAATTACTTCAGCGGCACATATTTTGAAGATCTCGTAGCTCCGACACCCGCAGCTCCGTGAGCCACTTTTTTGCGTGTCAATACCAGCTCGCCCAAATAATGCCCGATCATCTCTGTTTTTATCTCAATATATTCAAAACTCTTTCCATCGTGTATCCCTATCTTCGTTCCCACCATGCTCGGCAGGACGATAGCATCCCTCAAATGCGTTTTTATGCCTTCCTTACCTGATTTTATCTCTTCAAGCAGCTTCTCCTCTTCAGCTCGAAACGTCCTCTTTATTTTCCGCCGCTGCCTCGCGCACATTAAATCAGCTAAATTGTCGAGCTTCATCTTCTTGAGCTTCGCTAGTGTATATCCACGATACGTAAATTCCTCTTCCTTCTTCTTCAAGGTTGTTTTCGACTTACCTTTCTTCTTCTTTGCCATTCCACTTTTTTACCTCATTTCTTTCCGGTTCTTTTTGCCGCTATGCTCCCTACCTTCCTTCCTGGCGGTGCGCTTCTACCTGGCGTTTTAGACTTTCCAACGTGCTGATGAGCACCACCACCGTGAGGATGGTCAACGGGGTTCATTGCCACTCCTCTTACCGTCGGATATTTTGCCGCACGTGCCTTCATCTTATGATATTTCTTTCCCGCTTTCACAAACGGCTTTTCGGTACGACCTCCACCAGCAACAACACCGATAGTAGCAAAACAGTCGGAGGACAGCCATTTCTTCTTCCCGCTTGGTAACACCACCATCGACTTTCCCGTTTCATGCTCATGCGCTAACAACGTAGCACAATTGCCTGAAGACCGTACAAACTTACCGCCGTCGTTAGGTCTTACTTCTAAGTTGCAAATCATAACTCCTTCTGGTATACGGCGAAGCGGGATCGTATTTCCTGTTTTTATCGCTGCGGATTCGCCATACGAGACCGCATCACCTTCTCCAACTCCTTCTGGTATAATTATAAAACGCTCCTCTACTTTTTTCTCCTCCTCACTCTCTCTTTCTATCCTTATACGAGCAATAGGAGCACTCCTTGCAGGATCGTGCACTATTTCCAGGATTCTTCCTGATACCGTTTCATTCTTATTCACCCTCACATGTTCGAGATTGCCTTTATAACGATGCGAAGGTGCCCTAAAAGTGGGTGAGCCTTTTCCTCTCCGCTGCGCTATTATTCTTTTCCCCATTTTTCACTCTGTTTATAATTACAATATGCCAAGCGAGGTCCCGATCTCCTTCGCCTTACCTTCTTCCTCTAATTCTATTATTGCTTTCTTCTCACCTTTAAATGTTATCATTGTCCTCACGTTTCTCACGGGTGTCTCGAACACGCGCTCCACGTCTCGCTTTATCTCCTCCTTATTCGCCTTTAAATCAACAATAAACTGGAGTTTGTTCTCCGAATCGATCATCAGAGTTGCTTTTTCGCTTGGGACTATATGTTTCAGTTTATCTACCATTTCTCATTTATCACTCCATTGTAGCAAGTTTTGTTAGAGA
>JAUXGS010000007.1 GCA_030621945.1 Methanosarcinales archaeon
AAGAAAGGGAATACGAACTGTTGGAATTTATGGATGAGAATGAGGGGCTGAGTATTCGTCAGATCTCAAAAAAACTTGGATGGGATCAAAAGTTGGTGAGTTATTACGTGTCAAGCTTGGAAAAGAAGGGCCTGGTTAGGATGATAGGGGAAATAGAAAACAACAAGTTGCAAAAGAAGATTTTTGTAAACAAGGAAGTAGGAATCAGAGACATGCTGAACATGGATGAGATTGATCCAAGGGTGTTAAAAGAGTTTAATATTTAACCGGGAGCAGTATTTGCTGTTATTGGATTGTTCTAATTGCATACACAATTAAATAAAAAGGTGTAACACAGTAAAGAATTACAGGAGGAAAAACTCAAAATGTGCGAATCGAGTGTGTTCATAGAGAAAGAAGGGAACAGGGAATTACTGATGGAGGATGTAGTGCGTGTAGACATTGACGGTGAGGAGATAAAACTCACCGGGATATTAGGTGAGACACAAGCCACAAAAGGGCAGGTAAAGGAAATAAACCTGATGAATCATACAATTTTGATAGAAATCCTTTGATAAAACTTTCTTTTGAGAGGGGTTTATGATGCGCCTCGTTATAGATGATGCGGTACGGGAAAAATTTGAGATAAACGTTGGCATTGCGGAGATACGAGGAGTAAGGCAGAAAGAAAGCAGTGAAATAAGCAAAGCGATAACAGAAGTTGAAGAAGCAGCGAAAAGCAAATATAATATTGACGAGGTCAAGGACATAAGAACAATCAGACTGCAACGCGACTTCTTCTGGCGAATGGGTGTTGATCCAACGAAAGTCAGACCGGCGTCCGAGGCATTGCTGAGACGAATTTTGCTGAACAAAGGGTTGCCACGGGTGTCGCCCATTGTGGACGCTTACAATCTCGCATCAGTGGAGACACTGCTTACCTTCAGCGCTTTTGATATGAAGCGAATAGCCCCGCCGTTATCAGTAAGGTTTTCGAGAGCGGGTGAAGAAGTGGTGTTGATAGGGAATAGGAGAAAGGAATTAACTGGAAAAGAGATTGTTCTGACCGATTCAGCAAAGATATTGTGCGTATATGTGCACGGAGACGTGGATGAGACGAAGGTAATGGATTCTACGACGGACGTGCTTTTAGTTACTTATGGCATCCCCGGAATGTCTCATGAAGAGCTCAAAGAAGGTGCGCTCGTAGCGTCGAAATACATAAAGAAGTTCGCAGGTGGAGAAATTGTGCGGGAAGAGGTATATGTGTGAGATAGAGCGACAGATTTTCGGTACTCTGGCTTGGTGTTCAAGCAATAATAGAATTTGAAAAGCTTTTGCGTCATACTTAGCAAAACCGAAAAGCTTTTCGGCCCCTACTTATAACGTTGCTTTACGAACTATTGAAGAGACTATTAGTAATGAATTGGTATATGTGTGTGGGGATTAAGAGTAGATGCGCGAAGAGCAAAATGGGATAAAGGTACTGCATGTAGATGATGAGCCGGATTTCCTCGCGTTGACAAAAGCGCTTTTGGAGCGTGAAAATGAGGAGTTTAGTGTTGATACCGCAACCTCGGCTGGAGAGGGAGAAGAAGATTACAGAGAAGTTTCTGGGAACGATCACCCGTGATGGGTTGATAGAATCCAAGAAAGAGCGAGCGATGAAAAGCCTGAACAATATCGCAGTCAAGGTGTTTTGAGCACCGAAGTTCCTTTTAGACGCGACGAGAACATTAAAGAGCGATTCAATGAGATATATCCAGATAAATGGAAAGAACACCGTGCATGGCTGAAGGCATCACAGATCACATTTGGACCTGGAAGGAAATGTTGATGTTCAAGGCAGGTCATGAAGTTTAGGACATTACCCAAATTTCATTCGGGCGTGGTGCGGACGGGGCTGGGGCGGCAATTAAAAAATGCGAAGTATCAATTTAAGTACTTTCCACCTCAATAACTCCCTATGACTGGGGAGATAACAATCGAGAGTAAGCAACTGTACAAAGGAAAAGTTGTTCAGCTACGGCTCGATACCGTTTCATTATCTGATGGAAGGACAAAAATGCGTGAAATTCTCGTTCATCCTGGTGCAGCAGCTATTGTTCCGTTGATGAACGAAAAGCTCTTGTTAGTGGAGCAATACAGAGCAGCAGTTGGACGTAAAACGTTAGAGATACCCGCAGGCACCCTTGAAGAAGGCGAATCGCCAGAGGAATGCGCCAAGCGGGAACTAATCGAAGAGACCGGTTTTTACGCTTCAAAATGGGATACCCTGACCGCATATTATCCTTCTCTTGGTTATAGTAGCGAGATAATTCACATCTTCAAAGCAAGTGGTCTGAAGAGAGTTTCTGGTGCTGAAGCCGAACTGCCGATACAATATATGGCGTTAAATGAGGTACAGGCAAAGATAAAAACGGGCGAGATAATGGATAGTAAAACGATAATCGGGGTGTTAATGGTTATATGAATTCAAATATAAAGATATGTATATTACGGATAGAAGGTACGAATTGCGAATACGAAACGTTTCTCTCTTTTACGCGACTGGGTGCATCGGCGGAGATTGTGCACCTGAAGCAATTGGTCGGAGCAGTGAAAGAGCGTGAACGAAGGAACTTAAAGGATTACGACGCGTTAGTGATACCCGGTGGCTTTTCTTCTGGCGATTATATACGGGCGGGTGCGATACTGGCTGCGCGAATAAACGGGGCGGTAGGAGAAGAAATCGCGGCTTTTATGAGAAACGGGAAGCTTATATTGGGGATCTGCAATGGCTTCCAGGTGTTAGTTGAGATGGGTTTGCTTCCAGGATTTTGTGCTCATGACGAAATGGGGTTGCAGCAGGCTGCCTTGACAACGAACGATTCCGCTCGCTTTGAATGTCGCCCCACACTTATAAAGCACGAAAACAATGGAAACTGTGTCTTCACACAGGGAATAGAAAAAGGTTGCATCCTGAAGATGCCATGCGCGCATGCAGAGGGGAAGTTCTTCATTGACGAGAAAAAGAGGGAGGAATACTTACAACGTCTGGAGGAAAATGACCAGATAGTCTTTCGCTATGTTGATCCAGAGGGAAATTATGCATCCTACCCGTGGAATCCCAATGGATCCCTCTATAATATTGCTGGGATATGTAACCCCGAAGGGACGATATTAGGATTAATGCCGCATCCAGAAAGAGCGTTCTATGCTTTCATGGACTCTGAATGGTCAAGAAGAGCTAAAAGCGTGATAACGGAGAGAGAAAAAGAAAAAACAAAAGGAGATGCATACGGTGACGGGAAAAAGATATTTGAAGCCGTTTTGAATTACCTTCGCAGCAGAGTAGATGAGTAAGGCTTTTATGTCAGTATTTTCTTTATATAAATCGAAAGAAAAGAAGGAGCGTGAGCAGAACTGGCGAAGAAAAGATTGAAGGATAAGTGGAAAGCGAAAGAATGGTACACGGTATTAGCACCGAAGATGTTTGGTGATGTAAAAGCCGGGGATACGGTAACCGACGATCCATCCAAGTTAATAGGGAGAAGGGTAGAGATGACGGTAGATGAACTCACCGGCAGGCTGATAAAGAATTCGAATTTGAAATTATTGCTTGAAATACATGAGGTTGACCATACTAACGCTTATACACGGTTCATAGGGCATAAAGTGGATGGCGATTATCTCCGAAGTTTAGCGCGGAAGCGGAGTTCGAAGGTAGACTCAAATATCGAGGTCGTGACAAAGGATGGAGAGAATCTACGTGTAAAATCGTCCTGTTTTACACTAAAAAAGGCAAGTGAAGCGCAGATAAGGCAGATACGAAAGTTAATGGAAGATGTAATCAGAAGTAGAGCGGGTAGTTTAGAGTTCAATAAATATCTGCAGGAAATAATACTTGGGAAACTGTCGTCGGACATATATAAGGTTACAAAGAAGATATATCCCGTGCGGAGGGTGGAGATAACTAAGACTGAACGAAATCTCCCTCCAGCATAAGGTAGGGATGAACAGTAATAAATAATAGAAATGAAAATAAAATTTCTCGGTGGCTGTAATGAGGTAGGACGTTCTGCAGTATTGGTGGATGATAAAACTATCATTGATTATGGCATGAGGCCGTCAAACCCTCCCGAAATACCTTTACGTAGTGAAAGTATTTCGCCAAACTCCGTGATTGTATCACATGCGCATCTCGACCATTCTGGCATGGTTCCGAGTTTAATGAACCGAGCTAAGCCGCCTGAGGTGTATATGACTCCTGTGACAAGGGATTTGACCAGGCTTTTGGGAAGAGATACGATAAAAGTAGGGAGAGATCAGGGGTTCGTTTTTTTCGGGGAAGAAGACATCATGAAATTGGATGAGTATACTCATACAGTAGCCTATGGTGAGCGACACACCTTAAACGGTTCAGACTATGAGCTTGAATTGCATAATGCAGGACACATACCGGGTAGTTCATCGGTGCATCTAAGAAAAGAGAGTGAGGATATAAGCCTGCTTTACACGGGGGACATAAAAACGGGTCCGACTCGTTTAATGGAAAGCGCATCACCCGCTGATTTCCCGGCATCTGACATTTTGTTTATAGAAAGCACCTATTATGGCAGGGATCATAGGAATAGGAAGGAATTGGAGCGTGAGTTTATAGACTCTATCAAAGAAACTTTAAATTCCGGAGGTAATGCTATTGTGCCGTGCTTTGCCGTGGGTAGGACACAGGAGGTAGTGATGATTCTGCATTCGTATGGACTTACGCCTTATGTGGATGGTATGGGTCTGAGCGTTTTCAGTATCTTTAAGAATCATCCTTCGTCCTTAAAAGATGCGGATGCGCTAAATAATGCTTTTGGTGATGCGCAGTTTGTAAACTCGAAGAGGCGTAAGAAAGCCATTTCTGAACCTTCCGTAATTGTCACTACTGCGGGAATGCTTAACGGTGGACCTGTGCTGTATTATCTGAAGAAGATACACGAAGACCCAAAGAGCAAAGTACTGCTCACGGGATATCAAATAGAGGGCACAAACGGGCGAATGTTGGTAGAGGAAGGATGTGTGGAAGCTGATGGGGCGGTAGTGAAGGTGAATGCAGGTGTTGAGTACTACGACTTCTCTGCTCACGCCGGTGATTCCGAATTGAAGAAGATAGTATCACGATTTTGCAGAAATGGCACGGAAGTCGTATTTATGGTTCATGGTGACCGCACGGGAGAATTCGCAGCATGGACAAGGGATAAATTCGGGTGCGAAGCAATAGCGCCGAATAATGGAGAAGAGTTTATAATAGAGTAACGTAGAATAAAACAGAATAGAAAAAGAAAAAATGCGCCGGTAGTGTAGCCTGGTATCACATAGGCTTGCCAACCAACTAACCTTTCTTTCTTCGAAGAAAGAAACGTTGACGAAAGAAAGAACTTTTAGAATAAAAAGGAAGGAAGGGCAAAAAGCCTATAACCCGGGTCCAAATCCCGGTCGGCGCATTATTTATATCATCTATCTAACAGTGACCTCCATGGTGGTATCTATCAACGTATCGAAATTTAGCTTCTTATCCCAACCTGCACGCTCAAAAATGTTCATGAAGCTAACGCCGATGATCTTAGGTTTCTTCTCTCCTGACAAAGCTTCAATCATCTGGATGACATCCTCTGGTGCGCATCCGAATTTCGGCATCGCTAGTCCACCAAGCACCACGACCACATCCGGTTTTTTCGGATCGCCCTTCTCATCCACAACGCTATAGCCTATCTTCGCGATCTCCTTTATCTTCCTTGCCTCACTCGCATCTGCAACCGGCACGTATAACATGCCAAAACCTTTATCCCGCACCGTGTAAGCGAGCAATTCGATAAAAGGCGTGCACACGGATACTGATCCGGTAAACACCACCTTAGAACCTTCTTTTATGTCGCTCATGCTCTCGCGAAACGCTCCCGTAAAACCCATTATACCGCTTTTCCTCTCCATTTTCTTAACTTCCCTCTAACCTTGTAGTTATTTACACCTTGTAATGAAAATAATATAACGTATGGTTTTACTTTAACTACTAACTAAAATCCCATTTTCGCCTTCAACCAGAAAGGAGGGGAGAGAACAAGATGAAAGGAGTGGACATTCACGGTAATAATGCAGGTAATAGGATAGTAGAAGTCTTTGATACCACGCTGAGAGATGGAGAGCAAACTCCAGGCATTTCGTTTACGAACGAGCAGAAGCGAACGATTGCAAGGCAGTTGGACAAGCTGGGTGTGGACATTATAGAAGCAGGCTATCCGATCTCGTCGAGAGAGGAGATGGAAATGGTGAAGCTTATCTGTAATGAAGGACTATCAGCAAAGATATGCGGACTTGCGCGAGTCTTAACGCAGGATATTGACGCTTGCATTGATTGTGATGTCGATCTGATTCATATATTTGTACCCTCGTCCAAGATTCAGCGTGACCACACGACGAAGATGAGCGAAGAGTCGGTAAAAGAGCAGACCTATGCGATGACAAAGTACGTCAAGGATCATGGGTTTTTGTGTATGTTCTCCGCGATGGATGCGACACGTACACGGCAGGACTTTCTGGTTGACTTATTTAAAACCGCGGAAGAGGCAGGTGCAGACATCTTGAATGTGCCTGACACCGTGGGCGTGAGTGAACCGTTTTCCATCTTCACGCTTGTAGGTGAGATTTATCGTGCCGTAAACGTGCCGATTAGCATACACTGCCATAACGACTTCGGTCTCGCAGTAGCGAACAGCCTGGCGGCAGTGAAAGCAGGTGCTTCGGAAGTTCAGGTAGCCGTGAATGGGTTAGGAGAGCGAGCAGGGAATGCAGACCTCGTTGAGACCGTAATGAGCTTGAACGCGATATATAAGCTAAAGACGAATATAAAGACGGAATATCTGTTCGAGACGGCGAAGCTGATCGAGCGGTTCTCTGGTGTGCAAATCCCCATAACCAAGCCTATTGTTGGTGAGAATGCATTCTCTCATGAATCTGGAATACACGCACACGGCGTGATCGAGAAGAGCGAGACGTTCGAGCCGGGAATAATGACGCCTGAGATGGTGGGGCATAGAAGACGAATCGTGCTTGGAAAGCATACGGGGAGACATTCGGTCGAGAAGAAACTGTCGGAAATCGGGATGTCCCCACCGAAAGAGCAAATTGATGAGATCCTCGAGCGGGTGAAAGAACTGAGCGCAAGCGGAAAAAGGGTCACTGATGACGACCTGTTCACCATCGCAGAAGTGGTAACCGGCGAAGTTTCACGGCACGAGCGAGTGGTAACATTGAAGGAACTCTCGGTGATGACCGGGAATAATTTGATACCGACCGCATCGCTGAGGGCGGTCGTGCGCGGAAAGGAATGCACAAGTGCGCAGATGGGTGTGGGTCCTGTAGATGCAGCGCTAAAAGCGGTTCAGGAGATAATAGGCGATGAAATCGGCGGTGACATAGAACTCAAGGATTTCAGGATAGAAGCGATTACCGGCGGTTCAAATGCACTTGCAGAGGTGATCGTGGGTGTGAAGAAAGGTGATAGAGTTGTAACGGCGCGAGGTGCACGGGATGACATTGTGATGGCATCCGTAGAGGCTTTTATCAATGCGGTGAATCGGTTGTTACAGAGGTAAATACGCTACTTCTACGATTGGCATTTTACTCTTTCCTCCTTCACTTCATCGAGAGATATAACGTCACATACGCCACACTTAAAACGGAGCCTGTAACTCAAGCAGACATACATAACTGATGCATTCCCTGTATCGCAAAAGCTTTTGGCATTCCGATATACCTCCTGCGGAGTAACTTCTCCATACGGCGTGGTCCACTCATAGTGTCGCAAAGAAGAATTTTATTGGTCAATCTTCTATAAGAGTTATCTGCAAATTTTGAAAGGCTGAAGGTGAAGGCGAAAGCGAAAAGATGAGAAGAAGAAAGAAGACAGATCCGACGATTGAACGGTTAATAACTGATTTAAAGCGGATTTCGAGGGAGCGCAGCGCGCCTCTATGGCGGGATATAGCGAAGCGATTAGAGAAGCCGCGAAGGCATTACGCTGAGGTAAATCTGAGCAAGATAAACAGATATTCCGCGGCAAATGATACGATCGTGGTGCCGGGTAAGGTGCTGAGTGCGGGTGCGATCGAGAAGCCGGTCACCATTGCAGCGTTGGGCTTCAGCAAGAAAGCGTATGAGAAGATCAGCTCGTGCGGTAAGTGCGTGAGCATTGAGGAATTGATGGAAACCAACCCGAAAGGGTCAGGTGTAAAGATAATCGTGTAATAAATCTTTTTAGAAGCAAAGGGTTATTGAAAAAGAGCAATGGGTATAGAAATAATAGATGGGGAAGGTCTCATCTTGGGACGATTGGCAAGTGCAGTAGCGAAGAAGTTGCTGACTGAAAAGGATACGGAAATCGTGATCGTTAATGCTGAACGCGTGGTTATAAGTGGTTCCAAAGAGAGAACATTTAAAGATTACAAAGTAAAGAAGGATAGAGGCTCAAAAGAGCAAGGGCCTTTCTTCCCTAAAATGCCTGATAGAATTGTGAAGAGAACAATACGGGGCATGCTGCCTTATAAGCAGGCAAAAGGAAGAGATGCGTTTTCACGATTGAAGGTTTATCTCAGCATACCAGAGGAATATGAGACGGCAGAGCGTGGCAAAGTGGAAAGCGCCTCTGCGGAACGATTGTCTCGTAAATACGTAACGGTAGGGAAGGTGAGTGAAAAGTTAGGATGGGTACAAAAACAAAGGTAAAGAAAGTCGTGAATGAGGTGGGCAAGCGGAAGACCGCGGTCGCACGAGTAACGATAAAAGAGGGCAAAGGCGTTGTAAGAATAAACAAGAAACCGTTGGAAATCATAGAGCCTGAAGTGGTACAGGCAAAGTTAGCAGAACCTTTGTTTGTCGCTTCCCAGTTCCCTGATATTGATACTGAGAGCATTGATGTGGAGGTAACGGTGAATGGTGGAGGCTTTATAGGACAGGCAGAGGCAGCTCGTACTGCTATCGCACGTGGATTAGTGGAATGGACTGCGAATGATGAGCTGAAAGAGAAATATCTGGAATATGATAGGAGCTTGTTGGTTAGTGACATGCGGAAGAAGGAGACGAAGAAGTTTGGTGCAAAAGGCGCACGAGCGAAGAGGCAAAAGTCTTATCGGTGAGGTGAAGTCGAATGATCCCTGTTAGATGTTATACGTGCGGGAAAGTCATATCTGACGTCTGGGATGAGTATAAGGAGCGAATAAAGCATGAGAATCCGGGGAAGGTGCTGGACGAGCTGGAGATAAAGCGATATTGCTGCCGAAGGATGCTTTTAGCGCATGCAGAGCTGATAGATGAGATAGCGCCCTATGAATAAAGGAGTGAATGGTAAATAAAGATGAAGGGGTTGTAGGGTAGCTTGGTCTATCCTTCGGCGTTCGGGACGCCGAGACCTGAGTTCAAATCTCAGCAACCCCATTCTCTCACCACACAATACATACATAAGGAAAGGTTGATATTCTTGACAGAAGAAGGAAAGGAATATACGAAATACGAAAAAGCACGCATTATAGGTGCACGAGCACTGCAGATAGCCATGGGTGCTCCCGTGCTCATCGAGACAGACGAAATAGACCCGATAGATATAGCTATCGAGGAATTCGAAAAAGGGGTTGTACCAATAACAGCGAGAAGAAGCGAGGGCTAAGTAACTAACCAGGCTCTCTCAATCTCCTTCCTTTGGCGAGAATAAAATTTGTGCGGTATTTAAGCTAAGTTAAGCTCAGAGTTCACCATCCCCGCACCTGTAACAACTCCTCTTCAGCCAGAGTACTCACTTCTACGCCTTTCATCGGTGTTCCCAGCCCTTTAGAAAGCGTTGCAAGTTTCTTTGCATCATCATAGTTGTTCACCGCTTCCACAATTGCCGTGGCCATCTTGTCCGGCGTTTCTGATTTGAATACTCCGGAACCTACAAAAACACCGTCTGCTCCAAGCTGCATCATAAAAGCGGCATCAGCAGGTGTTGCTACCCCGCCGGCTGCGAAATTCACTACTGGCAATCGCTGCATTTCCGCCGTCTCCTGCACCAATTCAAAAGATACTTTCAACTCTTTTGCAACGTCTTTCAGTTCCTCTTCGTTTTTCCCCTTGAGTGATCGTATATCTCCCATAATCAATTTCATATGTCGAACCGCTTCCTTCACGTCTCCAGTTCCGGCTTCCCCTTTCGTCCTTACCATTGCCGCTCCTTCCTCTATTCTCCGCAATGCTTCTCCTAACTCCCGTGCACCGCAGACGAAAGGCACGGTAAATCCTCTTTTATCCACGTGATGCGTGTCCACCGGAGTCAGAACCTCTGATTCATCTACCATGTCTACACCCAGCGCTTCCAGTATCTCCGCTTCTACAAAATGCCCTATACGACATTTTGCCATCACCGGTATCGTAACCGCATCAATGATCTCTGAGATAACCGCAGGGTCTGCCATTCGTGCTACACCTCCCGCCTTCCGTATATCAGCAGGAACGGCGTGCAATGCCATGACAGCAATAGCACCTGCATCCTCCGCCACTATCGCTTGCTCTGCATTCGTTACGTCCATTATTACACCTCCCTTTTGCAAGGAAGCGAAACCTCTCTTCAAAAGCTCTGTTCCATGTCTAAGATCCTCAATTACTATCTGTCGTTTCATTTTTGAGTCCTCTATTGCTCTTTGCTCCTGAGTGTCATTTTGTAATTCCAATATGTAATACAAACGCTTATTCTTTTTATAAAGGTTTAAAATGCTACTTGCTTTTGAACTCTCGGGTGAGCACGAAACACTGCCAAAGGCGGAGGTTTTCGCGTGTTTAGATGCACTGCGTGTTCCGTACGAGGAACGGATGTCTTTAGGCAGAGTATTAGTGATTGATGCACAACTCTCACCCGAAAGTGAACTTCTCGACGTCTTAGCAAAGCGATTGGGGATGACTCACTATATTTACGAAGTGAAAGGCATGAGCGAGCTGGATGAGACGGAGATACTAAAAATCGTTGAAAACGCGGATTTAGACGTGGTTATGAAGAAGGGGCATATATTTGCAGTGCGCGTTCGGGTTACGCATAAAAGCAGCTTGTATTCAGAAAGGGGAGAGTTACCAGCGAAGGTGGGTGAGTGCATAAAAAGAAAAGGCTATACTGTGAACCTTGAGAATCCCCAAAAAACGTTCGTTCTCCTGTTAACAGGGCAGGCATGTCTTTTCTGTGTGCTTTTACATTCGGTGGATAAGAAGCAATTTGAGGAGAAGAAACCACATTTACGACCTTTTTTCTCGCCGGGCGTTATAATACCGAAAATCGCTCGTGCTCTGGTCAATCTCAGCGGCGTAAAGGATAAGGAGCTTTTTCTCGATCCGTTCTGTGGCACTGGAGGGATATTGATAGAAGCAGGTATGATAGGGGCAAGGATAATCGGTGCCGACGTTCAGGATAAGATGGTGAAAGGAGCAAAGGAGAACCTGCACTTTTTTGGAGTGATCGGGGACTTAATCGTAAGCGATGCCACTAAGATACCATTGAAGGATAATAGCGTTGATGCCATTGCAACGGACATGCCTTATGGCAGGTCATCATTTGTATCCGGGTTGGGCTCTTCCAAATCCCGCTCCGTATTTCTGGAACAGTTACATCAGGATGCGTTGGATGAAATATACCGTGTACTTAAAACTGGAAGAAAAGCAGTCATTGTCTCGAATTCACCTTCTTTTCTGTATATTTACCCTAAGCACGGTTTTCAGCTCCTCGAAAGGCATACATATAGGGTGCATAAAAGTTTAAACCGCTACATAACCGTACTTGAAAAAGAGTGAAGGAAACCTCCTTATTCTTGAGATTTAAGATAAGTAGAATAGAATAGAGTAGTAAAAGTAATTCAAAGTATAGAAAGGAGAAGAAAATGAAAGTGCGTTTGCCAAATGGGAGTGAAGTAGAAGCGACGAATGTAGACTTTGAGACGATGAAAGAGGATTGGAACGAATATAAGCTGGAGGATGGCACGGTATTGAAGTTTAAGACGGTGGTCAGTAGCATTATTCGTACTGAAAATTATGACCCTATGAGTGGAGATCCCGTCTATCACGTTCGTTCTACCAACATACTGCGCGTGAAAGTGCCAGACGAGCTGAAGCGATTGCCGGCATCGAGGAAGTCAAGTGAAGAGGGCGAGGGTATGGAAGTGGGTTAGAACGAGAAAGCCCAAAAACAAATACTACCAAATCCCAACTATATATAATAGCCAATAGCTAAGTAGCTAATACCAAGTGGGTAACGGTTCCCTATTCCCTTATTTTTACCTCTTTACCTTTCCTCTTTGGCACTATTTCTAACTCAGCGTGCTCAAATTTGGTTTTTAGCTCTTTACCTTGTTGCAAATAATCAAGAAACAAAGCTAAAGCAGCTATCTCTGAATGTGGTTGATTGCCTACCGCAATGTTCCAGTCTGCAGCTTCGTAAACCTCATAAGGCACTTTTTCAGCACCCACTACAACCATTATACGTGCATTTTTCTTATTAGCTTCTTCTCGTACCTCATCAATCACGTCAAGGATGTTCTCACCGTACATCGTCATATGACACACTTTTCCGCCTTCTTGCTTCCAGTTCTTTATCGCTTCGCTCCAGCGCACACCGGTTTGAACAAAGAAATCACCACCCCACTGTTTCGTAACTCTATTTATACTCCGCTCTACACCCTTATCCTCGGAGGTGAGAAGCATGCCTCTTGCGCCTAATGCGCGTCCTACTAAGCCGACATGCGTTGTTACCCGTTTATCGCGCTCCAGACGGTGTCCTAATCTCAGTACGACTATTTCCATCACACTTTTTCTTTTTAGAAAAAGAAAACCTGTACTAAAAGAAAAACTCCAAGAAAAGGTTTAGAGCAAAAAGTATAGA